>JAEUQL010000748.1 GCA_016789295.1 Blastocatellia bacterium
AGAAGACTACTATAAAGCCATTGAAACCCATCAACTTGCAACAATGCGTGGCAAACTGGTTTCTGCAGAAGACGATCTGCGCAGAAGTGTGATAGGACGTATACTTTGCCATCTCTCATTAATAAAATCGGAGGTTGAAGAGAATTTTGGTATAGACTTTGACAACTATTTTTCACAAGAGGTTAAAAACCTTAAAGAGCTTGAGGAAGATGGGCTAGTAAGACTGTCCAAAGAAAATATAGAAGTCACTCCACTGGGTAGGCTCTTTATTAGGAATATAGCAATGGTGTTTGATAACTATCTACGACAAGCAGAACAGAAGCGGTTTTCCAAAACCATCTAGTTGTAGTTAATCCCAAGATCCATTTAATTAGAAAGGCTAACAATTGTATCTCCTGTAAATCTTCTTTGATTTGGAATATTTTTGCGGCATACTTTCAAGCTACTACTAAAGCAGAAGGTGGTCTATGTCCGATTCTTATAGATTTCGTGAAAACTTTGCAATGAAAGCTCTAATAGTGGACGACGAAGCCGACATGCGTTTAATACTTCAGACTGTAATGCGTGCGCGTGGTTATGAGGTGAATGTCTGTGTTAGTGCAGAAGATGCTTGGGAGATGTATCAGAAAGAGTATTTCCCACTTGTCATACTTGATTGGCTACTACCTGGTATTGATGGGCTACAACTATGTCAGAAGATGCGAACCCTTCCACACGGAGATCTGAGCGTAATACTTATGGTTACAGGTAAGAAGCGACCCGAAGACCTTCAACAAGTTCTTCAGGCTGGAGCAGATGACTATCTGGCAAAACCTGTAGATCTACAGATGATGAACGTTAGGCTCTCTATTGCTGAACAGCAGGTTAAAAACCTTCTGAAAAGAAAAATGGCAGAAGAAGAACGGCAAAAGACCTATGAAGATATGTTATCTATCCTCAACCAACTTCGCATAGGTACAGCAATGACGGATGAAGAAGGAAGAGTAACTTTTCTCAGCCAAGCTGCAGAATCACTGCTTGGAAGACAGAAAGAAGAGGCTGTTGGAAAGCCTTGGAAGTTACTGTTCAAGCTCCAAGAAGAAGAAGATAAGAAGTTTCAGCAGATGTTTGATCTACCTTCCAAAAATGGAGAAAAGTTACCTATAAACATTGAAAAAGAGCGAGGGCAGAAATACTGGATTGAAGTAGAAGTTAGAGAAGATCCACGAAGCACAAAACGTAAGATTCTACACTTCTATGATGTTACAGAAATAGCAGATCTGCGAAGATTACTTGATGAAAAGTCGCAGTTCGAAAGTCTTGTAGGAAAGAGCGATCCAATGAAGGTGCTCTATCAAAAGATACAAGATGTTGCAAGTGTTGATGCTACAGTGCTTGTAGAAGGCGAGACAGGAACAGGAAAAGAGCTTGTAGCTCGTGCAATACATTCTGTAAGCCACCGCAAAGCTAAACCTTTTATAGCTGTCAACTGTGCAGGTTTGACAGAATCACTCTTGGCTAGCCAACTTTTTGGCCACAAAAAAGGTGCTTTCACAGGCGCAGTGCAAGACCAACAAGGACTGTTCGAAGCTGCAAATGGTGGGACTCTTTTCCTCGACGAAATAGGTGATATTCCAATGCTAGTTCAAACACACCTGTTACGAGTTCTTCAAGAAAAAGAGATAGTCAGGCTTGGAGAGTCAAAGCCCAGAAAAATAGACGTAAGAGTTGTCGCAGCAACACACCGCAATCTTGCAGAAGAGGTTGAAAAAGGAACATTTCGACAAGATCTCCTCTATCGTATCAGAGTAGCCAGAATAAATATCCCTTCACTGAGAGAACGCAAAGAAGATATTCCATTGTTAGTAGGATCTTTTCTTTCTCAAAGCCGTGCAAGTATAGGCAAGAAGGTTCACGAATTTAGCAACGATGCCCTGCGCCTCCTGATGGCTCACAATTGGCCTGGAAACGTTCGTGAATTAAAAAATACTATCGAAAGGGCAATAATATTATCAGACACAAATTTGATAGATAAGGCAAATATAATCGGGGGAGAAGATAAACCCTATACATCAGAGCTTGAAAAGATCAT
>JAEUQL010000749.1 GCA_016789295.1 Blastocatellia bacterium
CCTCTCTTCGTAACGTAGTTCTCGAAGAACTTAGTCTGCTCAACTAGGCTTGTCACTTACGTAACAAGCCTAGCCCTTTAGGGCTAGGTAGTTGACTCTCTACTACCTTCCAAAAACAGGTCAAAAACGCGATTTTATATCACTGTTGATGCTGGCGGCAAAGCGAAAGAGTTCCAGGATGCTGTTTCTTCATAAGAAATTGTTGTTGCTTTGTTGGTTTTTTCTTCTAAATGACGTTTTCTAATATTGAGAGATAACTGCAATCTGCTTTAACACAGAACAGAAGCTCTTAAGTATTTTGATTCAGTTTCAGGATTAAGATATTACTTGACTTGCTAGAGCATTTCTAACCTATAATTGGTAGTAGTTCTGCAACAAAACTTCTCTAAAAGGAGTGAGTAGATGATAAAAATCCTTTTTTTGGCTGCAAATCCCACGAAAACCAATCCTCGCAAACTTGATGAAGAATTTAGAGCAATAGATGAAAAACTTCAACTTTCTAACTATCGAGATAAGTTCAAAATCGAACAGCATTGGGCTGTTCGTGTTGCTGATCTGCACAGCTTGTTGCTCAGACATCAACCCGACATTGTCCATTTTAGTGGTCATGGTAGTGAAGTAGGAGAACTCGTGTTTCAAAATGAGTCGGGTAGCCGTCAGATACCACCCATAAAAGCTATCAGCAATATGTTTTCAATTCTTAAAGATAATATCAAATGTGTAGTACTAAACTCTTGTTATTCTGAGTCTCAAGCTAAGGCAATTGCAGAGCATATAGAGTGTGTAATTGGTATGTCAAAAGCTATTACCGATGACTCGGCTATCAATTTTGCAGCCTCTTTCTATGAGGGTTTGGGTTATGGCAGGACTGTTGAGGAGGCTTTCAAGTTAGGTTGTAATCAGATAGACCTTCGTAACTTAAAAGAAGAAGACATTCCAAAATTACTAAATTTAAGTAGTAGTGCAGCTAAACTTAGATTTGTTAGAAATAGTTTAATGGAAGGATCTAAAATGTCCAACGTAAATTCTCGACTAGGTTTAATGAGAAGGCTTAATGGATTGACTGAACAAGAATTTAATCAACTGCTTTTTATTATCGAGCCACCAAAAGGAGTTGTTCCTCCACCAACCGCGCCTCTTGGTGATAGAACTTTTGCATTACTGAGTTGGGCTGAAAGTACTTCGGGTTGTGGTTTAGCGAAGATAGAACGCGCTCTTGAAGATATTACCTCCCCCCAGTAGTTTCCCCTCGACCAACAGGTTCGAGGGGAAGAGTCTGGATACTATTAGCAGTATTAGCAGGAAGCACAATTTTATGGACTTTCTATCACTATCATTGGTGGTTGTTCAATGGAGGCAATGAAAAAATTTATTCTCCAGAAAAACCACCACCTATTATGTCAAGCCTTTCTGGAAGAGTTGTTGATACCAACAAAAACTCTATTGAAGGTGCTTATGTTACAGTTGAGGAAATGCCAAAAATGAAACCTATTAAAACTTCAAGTGATGGAATATTTAATATCTATAATATTCCTTATAAATATTCCGAACAGGTAAGAATTTGTGTTAGAAAAGATGGTTATATTACTCATACAGAAGATGTTGTAATTGGTGCAAGGCCACCAAAAATAGAGTTAAAGAAAGTAGCAAAGTAACAGCAGGATATAGGAGAAGAGATGAAGTTTCACGTATTCACACTGCTCATACTCTGGTTATCCCCAGTTGTATTTGGTCAACAGGCAAAGTTGGAAGGCCACGTTTTTGATGACAGAGAGCGTCCGGTAGAAGCTACAAGAGTAGTTGCACCAGGTGGACAAGCTGCAGAGACAGACTCTAAAGGCCATTTTACAATCTCTTTTCCTTCCACTATTAGGCCAGGACAAGCAACAAGGATTGATGTTGATAGAAAAGATTGGGTTATTTATGAGCCTTTGATGGGCAATTGTGTAACGCAGAGTGTGGAGCGAAACTTTGAGCCGCTAAAAGTTATAATTGTGCCAAAAAGTTCATCTTTGGCCTTACAACCCAAGAGACTTGCTCAGGTCATTGCAAAATGGTCAGATGAGCGT
>JAEUQL010000074.1 GCA_016789295.1 Blastocatellia bacterium
ATTTCCGCAAGAAGGGGTAGTCTGTTACCCAGGTGGTGCAGGGCTTTTGGAAGAAGCTTTACGCCTTGGTGCAGATTGTGTTGGTGCAATTCCACACTACGAATGGACTCGTGAAGATGGGATTAAAGAGCTTGAGCAGGTTTTTGAATTGGCGCAGAAGCATGGCCGTATGGTCGATGTGCACTGCGATGAGACAGACGATGAATCGTCACGTTTTTTAGAACACGTTGCAGCTTTAACAGTGAAATATTCGATGCAAGGGCGTGTGGTAGCTGGACATACAACTGCTATGCATTCTTACAATAATGCTTATGCTTTCAAGCTGATAAGACAGCTTGCGCGTTCAGGCATTTCTATAGTGACAAATCCTCTGGACAACTCGGTTCTACAAGGTCGCTTTGATACCTATCCAAAAAGACGCGGACTTACACGTGTTAAAGAACTTTTAGAAGCTGGAGTAAATGTTGCTATTGGCCATGACTCAGTGGTCGATCCTTGGTATCCTCTTGGTCGAGGGCAGATACTACAAGCAGCTTTTGTTCTTTTCCATATGTGTCAAATGAGTGGTAGGAGTGAACAACAAGCTATTATCGACATGGTAACAAAAGGTGGAAGTGTAGCTATGGCACTAGATGAGTATGGAATAGAGGTTGGTAAACAGGCAGATATGTTGATAATGGATGTAGAAGATGAATTTGACCTGCTCAGACTGCTTCCACTTCCTCGTTGGGTGGTTAAAGCGGGAAGAGTAATTGCTGAAACCAGACCTGCACAGACTTACGTCAATATGCAAAGCTCTGTCACAAATGGGCTAGCAGAAAAACAGACAACGTATAGAGCCATAGATTTTCGGTGTAGAGAAGAAAAGTAGATGCTGGAAACTGTCAATTTATCACATTCAATTTCAAAAAAAGAATTTCAAGAAAAGATAACGGTTTTGCGTGAAAAGCTTCGTCTGTTGCAGTACGAGTGCAAAAAGGCAGAGATACCAATAGTAATTCTTTTTGAAGGCTGGGATGCTTCAGGAAAAGGTTTGATAATTTCCCACCTGCTGAAAAGGATCGACCCACGCGGTTTCAGAGTCTATCCTGCACAACCTCCTTCTATAGAGGAGCTTGCACGTCCATTTTTGTGGCGTTACTGGATACGTTTGCCACAAGACGGCGAGATCGCACTGTTTGACCGTTCTTGGTATGGCCGTGTTCTGATAGAGCGTGTTGGCAAGATAGTTCCAAAAAAGTTATGGAAAGTTGCTTTTGAAGAGATAAGTCAGTTTGAAAGACAGTTGGCGGATGATGGGGTGGTTATGGTGAAGTTCTTTCTTCACATATCCAAAAAAGAGCAGAGACAGCGACTCAAGAGGCTGGAAGCCGACAAGTATGAACGCTGGCGCGTGACAAAATGGGACTGGAAACACCACCATGACTACGAAAAATATATCATCGCTATTGAAGAGATGCTTGCACGAACCGATTCCTATTATGCCCCTTGGACAATAGTTGAAGCTACTAATTGGCGTTTTGCTGAGGTGAAAGTTTTTGAAACTCTTGTCAAAGCTATGCAAGAGGCTCTTGACTGGAGGCTAGTTCACGCAGTCGAAATTTCACGCAGCCAAGTAGCAAAGAAGATCAAGTCAGCACTGTTGAATAAGGAGTAACATAGTGTGTTAGAACTTTTAGACCTTACTCAATCAATTCCAAAAGAGAAGTACGAAATAGAGATCAAGAAATGGCAATCACGTCTGCGCAAGCAAACAGACCGTTTCTACAATGAAAAAAAGTCGGTGCTTGTAGTCTTTGAAGGTTGGGATGCTGCAGGAAAGGGAGGTAGCATCAAACGTCTTACAGAGATCCTCGACCCAAGAGGTTTCACTGTCTCCACATTTGCTGCACCAACAGGTGAAGAAGCTCGCCACCACTATTTGTGGCGGTTCTGGCGAGTAGTTCCAAAAGCTGGACAGATAGCAGTTTTTGACAGGTCACATTACGGTAGGGTTTTGGTGGAACGTGTTGAAGGTTTCTGCTCTACGCAAGAATGGAGGCGGGCATACAAAGAGATAAACGAATTTGAGTGGCAATTGTCGAACTTTGGAACGTTGGTTGTGAAGTTTTGGCTACATATAGACCAGCAAGAGCAGCTACGCCGGTTCAAGTCTCGCGAACTCGACCCCTTCCACTCATACAAACTTACAGAAGAGGATTGGAGAAATAGGGAGAAGTGGGAGGCTTACAGAGAGGCTGTAGAAGAGATGGTAGAGAAGACAAGTACTTTCTGGGCACCTTGGACAGTTATTGAGGCAAATAATAAATATTTTGCAAGAATCAAGATCATTCAAACACTTACGAAAGCTATGGAAACAACCTAGCTCTAAACATCTAAACCGCTAGTTTTGGTAGAAGGGGAAAACTTGGCAACAACTTGGCTTACTGGTGTATCATTTAACCGCTCTGCAAAAAACTTTTCAATTTCCGGTTTTGGAGGTGTCTTAAAGTGAGTTCAGAGTATGTACCTAATCGGAAAGTGCTAAAAGCGTACAAACGTGTTCTTGTAGATTTTCAACTAGTCTGGGCAATAAAACGCCACTATGAGACTATGACCTACAGTCTTACAGATGAAGAGTTGATGACATCTCCAATAGACCTCAACCGCGTTTATGGTACGCTCAAAGTACTTTATGAGATATTGCAAAAGAATGATTCGCCTGCAATTGTTTCTAGGCTAGAACTTACAGCCAAAGATATAGTGGCGACATTTGAATGGTTTGCAGAACTCGACAAAAGAATCTCTCCATATGAGTTTCGAGTCTATCTTGAGCATGCTCCAGACATAGACTATGCACAACTGAAAGCTTTTGCAAAGTACTTTCTAAACAAAGACAATCCATCACCAGAAGATATTGCAAAAGCCGATTACCTGGTGACCAGAAGTTTTTCTTGGGTAGACCCAGAGGCAACTGTCAGAATAAACCAAGACAGTGAAGAGAGTCTGGAATCGGAGATAGAGAAACTTCTTCCAAAAAGAGTTAGGAAAAAGAGGAGTGAGCGCAGCAACATGGCCGAAAATGAAGCTGTTGATTTTATAAACAGGCTTGAGGCTATCAGTTCCTATGATGACCTTGTCAACAGCGGTCTAATAGATGCTGCTAGGCGTTTTAAGACCAATCTTGGAGAAGACTTTCATAATGCTGCTGTGTTGTCAAAATGTGTACAACTGAATGTACTTATGCGAAACCAGTTTGAGAAATTTTCTCGTGAAGAGAATGACCGTTTGAAAAAATTTGCCTTAGCACTTATCAATTCTGGAACAGACAAAATTCACGTTGGAATAGGAGAGCAGGAACTGAGTGCTTCTTCCGTACTGGAGTTTTCCGAACAGGCACAATCAATCTTTGCTTCTGACTATACACAGACCAAACCTTATCTTGAACAGGTAACTAAACTGAGAGATTTGATGCACAGGACTTTAATGATTTATGGTCTAGATCCTTATGGTGGAGTTCCTAACAGCATACCAAACATGGCTGAACTAGCAGAAAGCTATGGTGAAAAACTGATTGAGTATCGTATTGAAGCTTTGAATCGGCAGATATCTTCTCTACAGATAAGAGCCAGGGCTTCCACTGTAAAGGTTTTACCTCTGGAAAACTCGACGCTTGTGCTCTCTTCCTGGGAGTTTGATGCCTTCAAAACGGCTCCTGCCGACAACTATTTTGCTAAACTCTGTTCAGATGTACTGAAAAATGTAGTTGCATTGATAGCAGAGATCCAGGAAAACTTGGCTCTCTATAAAGAGAATGAGAATAAGCCACAGCTTGCAAACCCATATCTGATGAGAGTAAACTTTCTCGTGATACAAGCACAAAGACTTTCAGAGCAGTTACAAAGGTTGAGCGACACTGCTCGTGATCGCAACGATATAGACACAGCCTGTAATCTCTCAGCCACACGACAGAAGCTGCTCGACAGCTATGACAGACTGAAGCCTCTTCTCGACAAGTCTGGAAAGTAGGATGTGGGTAGATTTGCTAAAACTTAATGATAAAGCTGTTGGCTGGTAAGGAGAATCGCTATTAGTACTGTTTATGGCAACACCAAAGGGCTAAAGCCCAATCAGTTGAAACGACTAGAAAAGATCTATCAAAGACGCATCCCTGCAGAAGAGATTGTCACTCAAGAGTTTGCTCGTACTCTCACCGAACTTTCCTACGAGATCGGACGACAGATAGGCGTCCTTATAAACCGCAAAGGACAGATAGAGTATGTCATTGTTGGTGACGCAAAGAAGATAGTGCTACCAGATTTCAAACGTGTACGTGCTGGACAAGAGCGTTTCCGTGGCCTGCGTTGTGTACACACACACTTACGAGGTGAGAACCTCACTCAAGACGATTTGACAGACTTAGCACTTCTTAGACTTGACTTGATGGCTGCTATAGATGTTGAGCCACAGACCGGTCTTCCAGGTCTGGTCAAGGCAGCACACCTCATGCCTATAGGTGAAAAAACAGTTCAGCAGCAAGAGGACGGCAATTTTACAGACGAAGTTTGGGGCTATCTTGAACCAAAACTTCCTTCACAACTTAATGTAAACTTTTTAGAACTCATAGACTCATTAGAGACAGAATTTTCTCGCTTGGCTGCACCAAATCCTTCTTCCAACAAAAAACTCAAAACTCGCGATGGAGCCATTCTTGTTGGTGTAACTACAGAAAGTATTGCTGTAGCAGAAGAGCATATGGAGGAGTTGAAAGAACTGGCAAGATCTTCGGGAGTTGCAGTACTAGATACCGTTATACAGAAGAGAAATGAGCTAGACCTGAACTATCTGATAGGTAAAGGTAAGTTAGAAGAGTTGATAATCAGAACCATGAGGTTGGGTGCTGACATAATAATCTTTGACCAAGATTTGACTCCTGCTCAGGTACGATCTATCAACGAAGCTACAGACTTGAAGATCATCGACCGTACACAACTTATTCTTGACATCTTTGCTCAATGTGCAGCAAGTCGCGAAGGAAAGATACAGGTTGAGCTTGCACAACTGAAATATATGTTGCCAAGGCTTACTGGTAGAGGTACTGAGATGTCTCGTTTGATGGGAGGTATTGGAGGTAGAGGGCCTGGCGAGACTAAACTCGAAGTAGACCGCCGTCGTGTGCGCGACCGTATCAAAGCTCTTGAACAACAGCTTGAAAATGTAAGGACGGCACGCTTTGCACAACGTGCCAAACGCGCACGTAAAGGGCTTCCAATAGTCTCAATAGTTGGCTACACAAATGCTGGCAAGTCCACACTATTAAATACTTTAACTTCTAGTCACGAGATAGCACAAGAGCGGATGTTTTCGACACTCGATCCGCGTAGCCGACAGTTGCGGTTGCCTAAACTGCGCGAGATCATCATAAATGACACAGTGGGTTTTATTCGTGACCTGCCAGAAACTCTGGTAGCCGCTTTTAAGGCCACCCTTGAAGAGATAGAGCAGTCCGATCTGCTTATCCACCTGGTAGACTGCTCAAACCGTCTCTATCTAAACCATATACAATCAGTGGAGAAGATTCTTGCAGAATTGAACCTTGTAGATCTACCAAGACTGCTAGTTTTCAACAAGTGTGATATGTTAGAGCAAGATGAAGCAGAAATGCTATGTAGAAGGAATGGAGCTGTTGGAATTTCTGCCAAAGATCCAGGATCTCTTACGGCGTTTTTGGAAGCTTTAGAAATTAAACTTGGACAACTTCAAGAAAAGTCGCTCAGTAGAGTAGTTAAACAAGAAGAAGAGAATATCTGCTACCTGCAAAGCTAGCAGACTGTAATCACTAAATAGTGATAGATTATTTATATATAGTCTAATGGCTAAGGAAGTAAAAAAGAGTTTGGGTCTGATTGAATGGCTGCAAAAGCAGTGGCGTTCTGCTAAACGACTGATTAAGCTCTACCAAAAAGATCTTCCTGACAAAATGGCCTCTATTAAAGGGCTACTTGTCATAGCACTAATACTGACACTTATAGTCGGTTATGAAAGCTACTCTTACAACATAAAACTAGCAAATGGTATAGTAGAATCTGACATAATTGCTCCTAAAGACTTTACCATTGTTGATGAAGAGGCTACGCAAAGGGTTCGTGAACAAGCTACTTTGCATGTTTTGCCTATCTTTGAATATGATCCCAGAGTTTCCAAAGAGAGTATAAGTTATCTCGACCAAGAGATAGCAAAAATGGAGCAAGAGTTTTTGGAAGCAATGAAAGAGCGTTTTGGAAAAGTGGAGCCAGAATCTTCTATTGCCTATAAAAATTTTGTCAAAAAGTTTCTTACATCACCCCAAAATAGTACTCTTATAAAAGACGAAAAATTCATTTCACTTTTGGCTGAACACCAGTTTGATCCTGACATAAGACGAGCTATTGTAGATTCGTTTGCAAAGGTGGTAAGTGGCTACATATATACTTCTGGTGAAGAGGCTACAAACCGACGCATCATAATAAGGAACAGAGAGAGCGGTGAGCAAGGTGAACTCCGCAGTAAGACAGTTTACAGCTTACTGGAAGCTCAGAACAGGCTTCAGGAAGAGTTAAACTCTATTACCATTCTGAACAGTCAAGAACGAAGTCACGTTTTCAATTTCTTGAAAAGCTTGATTACAGCAAATCTCCATTACAGTGAATTACTAACAGTTGCCGCACGCAAAGACAGCGAGGAGAAGATCGTTCCTGTCCTGATCGAGTATCGCAAAAACCAGATAATTGCAAGGTATGGAGAGAAAGTAACTCCAGCACTACTCAACATATTGAGCTATCTTGGCAGACAAGAAAGTCAACAGCAGCGAATAGCCAAGCTGGTAGCACTTTTCTTGATAATCGTAGCTGTTGTCTTTACTCTCAGAAGGTCTGTGGATCGTTACATACTACGTCAAAAACTTGGAGCAAACCGTGCATTTTCAGTCTTTGCTTTTACGCTGATTCTTCA
Source organism: Blastocatellia bacterium (assembly GCA_016789295.1). Classification (GTDB taxonomy): domain Bacteria; phylum Acidobacteriota; class Blastocatellia; order Chloracidobacteriales; family JADJPF01; genus JAEUQL01. The sequence goes on from JAEUQL010000074.1 coordinate 6,970, forward strand.
AGTTCTATTAATGCGTGCAGGCAATGAATTTTGCCAACATTTGCTGGCAAAATTTGGAGTGGACAGCAGTTATGTTCAATATCAATTTATTATTCCTTACGCTGGTGTAACCCTCATAATGGCACTGCTTCTCGATGTAGTTTCAGCGCAAATATCAGCATTGTTTGTAGCACTGCTTGTTGGGCTGATCACGAATGCAGACCTTGGACTAGTACTCTATTCAGCACTAAGTGGTATAGCTGCTGCTCATGCAGTCGAGAAATACAGACAGAGAAACTCTATAACATATGCTGGCATAGTCATTGGCTTGGTGAGTGGTGTGGCAACATTTGCAGTGCTAGCAATCAATGGGCAGTCGGCTACTGTCGAGGCTCACATCTACAATCTGATTTATGGCGTAGCTAGTGGATTGTTAGCTGCTGGTTTTGCCAGTTTGGTTATTCCTGTTAATGAGTCTCTGTTTGACATAATTACAGATGTGAAGCTGCTAGAATTATCTAACATGAAACTTCCTTTGCTGAGAGACCTCGCGCTCCAAGCTCCAGGCACTTACCAGCATTCTATCTTTGTTAGTAGTTTGGCTGAATCTGCTGCTGAGGCTATCAAAGCAAATTCGCTACTTGTACGTGTTGGTTGTTACTATCACGACATTGGCAAGATGATGGCTCCAGAAATGTTCATTGAAAATCAGCGTGGTAGAGAAAATCCTCACGATAAAATGGAGCCAAAACGTAGTGCAAGTGTTATCACAGGTCATGTCAAAAAAGGTATGATAATGGCACAGGAAGCAGGACTTCCCACACAGATAATAGACTTTATTCCACAGCACCATGGCACAAGAAGGCTTCACTACTTCTATAACAAAGCATTAGAACAGTATTCAAAGACTTGTGAACCTATAAACGAAGATCACTACAGATATCCTGGGCCAAAGCCACAAAGTCGTGAAGCAGCAATCATAATGCTTTCTGATTGTGCAGAAGCAAGTGTTAGATCTTTAGACGATCCAAATCCTGAGAATATACGCACAATAATCAAGCGCATAACCGAAGATGTTATTGCTGATGGTCAACTTGAGGAATGTGAACTGACGATGAGGGAGTTTAACGAAGTCAGAGAAGCACTCATACAGACATTGATAAGTGTCTATCACCATCGAATAAAGTATCCTGGCTTCAACCAGCACAGTGTAGAAGAGACAGAAGGTGGGCTAGTAGAACAAGAGGTTGCAAAAGAAGAAGTAGTTCAGAACAAGAAGATTCCTGCTGCAATTATGTTTAATAAAAAACAGAAAGCAAAGACCGCCCGCTAAATTCAAAGCCAAAGATCAAAGGTTAAAATTATGATTGAAGAGATATTGAAGCGTTTGGAGGCTGCAGCCAACAAAGAAAAAGCTCTAATCTTGCAGAGATTTTTCAAAACAGGTGTTGGCCAGTATGGTGAAGGAGATCTTTTCTTTGGTATTCAAGTTCCAACATTAAGAAGTCTTGTAAAAGAGTTTCAGGCACTACCTATGGAAGAGACTCCAAGACTTCTATCTTCTCCTTACCACGAGGCAAGGTTTTTAGCGATACTGATACTAGTTAAAAAATATTCCAAAGCTTCACCAATTGAGCAGCAGAAGATCTATAACTTCTATCTTGACAACACGGCTTACATCAATAATTGGGACTTGGTAGATGTTTCTGCTCATCATATAGTTGGCCATTATCTTTTTACTAAAGATAGATCTATTCTGTATAGCCTTGCTTCAACAGGGAATCTTTGGCAGCGTCGTATTGCAATAATTGCAACAGCTTATTTCATTAAAAAGGCAGATTTTAATGATACATTAAAGATATCTGAGATACTGCTTAAAGATAGAGAAGACCTCATACACAAGGCTGTTGGATGGATGCTACGAGAAGTAGGCAAGAAAGACATTGAGATTGAAAAAAGCTTTCTGGCGAAATACTACAATGTTATGCCTAGAGTGATGCTACGTTATGCGATTGAGAAGTTTCCAGAACAAGAAAGGAAGCAATACTTGAAAGGTGAGAAGTAAGGAATACAGTTCTGTAGGAAGGTTGAAAAATAGAAAAAACTTCAGAAGAAGTACCAAACTGGTAAAAATTTTCGACATTGAGGTTCTGAAGTTGTGAAGATATATTAGAATTGATAGGTTAAGCTTCTAACCTTTTCAAAGATACAAGTGGAGAGTTTTATGAGCCAAGATGCTACACTATTTTCAGATTCCTTAGATGCAGAGACTATCTTGTCTTTGAAAGAACTTGATAAACCTGATCTGATCGATCTTGTTGAAACTTTTCTCAAACATTCCAAAGAGAGGATGAGAGTTTTAAAGCAAGCTATTTTGGATTTAAATATTGGTGAGGTACAAATGGCTTCACACAGCATGAAGGGTGGAGGAAGCACCATAGGAGCCATTAAGTTTGCAAATATATGTGCTAGGCTTGAAGCGATGGCAAAAGCAGGAAGTCTGAATGGTGCAGAAAATATCTTCAATGAACTTGAAATTGAATACGATAAAGCATCACACGCTCTCAGAACCGAGCTTATAGGATAGCTGCTTCAGAGGTAGATGAGTTTTCGAAAGCTCATCTACCTTGAGATATAAAAATTTCTACTTTGTTTTGTCTGCAAGAGCATTTTTTGGATCTTTCAGTTTCTCTTCCAGCCTCACCATCTCTTCTTTATCGTGTGTAAGTTCAAGGGCTTGTTTCCATTTCTTTCGAGCTTCATCAACTTGGCCAATTTTGTAGTATAAATCACCAAGGTGCTCGTGAACGGCGGCACTTCTCTTGTCATATATTAGAGCCTGTTCGAGATTCTTTTTTGCTTCCTCAAATTTTCCAAGCTTGAAGTAGACCCAACCCAAGCTATCAAGAAAAGAGCCGTTCCCAGGCTCTATATTGATCGCACGTTGTATAAGCTCAAGAGCTTCTTCCAATCTTTCGTTTCTCTCTGTTAGAAAATAGCCAAGGTTGTTGAGTGCAGTTGCATTATCTGGATCAAGCTCAAGGACTTTTCTTAGAGTAGTTTCAGATTCTTTGTAATTTTTTGCTCTGTCTTGAATAGAGCTTAAGGTGATCAGGTAGGAGACATTCTTTTCGTCAAAGAGAAGTGCTTTTCTGAGATTGCGTTCAGCATCATCTAGTCGGTTGTTATCCATCATAATAAAAGCTGCAAAGTGGTGCACATCAGCATCTTCTTGGCTTCCGTTTATCAAACCTTTCAACACTTCCGAAGCTTCGTCCGGGCGTTGGAGTTGTGATAGGGATTGAGCTTCAAGAAACTTGAATTGGCGCTCTTTTGGAAAGCGAGATTTTGCTGAATAGACAGCTTCTAAAGCCTCCTTGTACTTTCCTTCATTGCGCAGTGTATCGATTAGAAGTACATCGGGAAGAGTTGAATCTGATCCAAGTACCTTTCTCATTCTTTCAAAGGTTTCAAGAGTTTTGTCTAATTTTCCAGAATTTCTATAGGCGAGTGCTATAGCTCTGAGTACCACCCCAGCATTGCGCTTGGTCGATTCTGGTGCTGTTCCGTCAGGGTCTAATAAGGCACTGAGTGCATCTTCATAAGCTTTGATAGAACTGTCAAGGTCTCCTATCTCTTCATAGGTCTCTGCAAGCTCAAACTGTAGCTCAAGGCTATCGGTTACATCCTGTCCTTCAAGGGCTTTTTTGAATGTTTCAATGGCCTCTTTACGTTTTCCACTACGGCGTTGCACTTGAGCCAAAAGGTTTAAGGCACGAAGATTTTTTGGTCTGACTTCGAGTACTTTATTGATCTGTTGTATAGCTTCGTCGTAGCGTCCAGCACGTGTCAAAGCATCGCCAAGATCGAGATTCAGTTCTAGGTTGTTTGGAGTTTCAGCAAGAGAAAGTTTCAGTATCTCTATGGCTTCTTTTGTCTGTCCTAGTTGTAGTAAGGAGTCAGCTAGCAGCATTCCTGCTTGTGGATTGTTACCACTCTGCTCAAAAGCCTGTCTTGCAGCTTGTGCAGACTCACGATACTTACCTTTGCTGTACTGTATGCGAGCTACTTCAAAATAGTCAGCAAAAGTTGCAAAGCCGAGAGAGATCAGACTTTGGTAAGAACTTAGTGCTCGGTCAGGATCATTGGTCAGGTTGTACATACCGGCTAGTGCCTTCAAAGAGTCAGGATCTTTGTTATCTATTCTTGTAACTTCAAGAAATTCTACTATTGCTTCTTGAATCTTCTCTTTGTTACCAGAATTTAGTCCTTCTGTAGCAAGGATTCTGCCCAGAAGCTTGTGTCCTCCAAGACTGTCTTTGCTGAGTGCAATGGCTTCGC
>JAEUQL010000750.1 GCA_016789295.1 Blastocatellia bacterium
ATACTCCAATGGCCGTGTATACCAGATGATACCTGCAAACAAAGAACACAACCAGATTACTGTAAACTTGATAAGAGAGCTTGGTCTTTGCTTAAAAAATAGCTCCTCCTGTAGGATCTATCCAAGCGATCAAAGAATCAAAGTTCCTGCTTGGCCTCCTTATCGCTATCCAGACCTGTCAGGTGTTTGTGAAGTCCCAGTTTTTGAATCCATTGGAGGTACTGATGTTCTAGTCAATCCTGCTCTTATAGTAGAAATTCTCTCACCAACTACTGAAGCTTTTGACAGAGGAGAGAAGTTTAGCTATTACAAATCAATTCGAGCTTTTAAGGAATATGTTCTTGTGAGCCAACATAAACCTTATGTGACTCAATTTGTTAGACAAGAAGATGGTAGTTGGCTACATTCAGAGGTGCAAGGATTGCAATCCAATATGCACTTTGTTTCTATTAACTGTCATCTACTCTTAGTCGATCTCTATCTGGATGTAGATTTTCAACAGGCAGAGTATCCTCTACACCCTGGAGCTTTAAGCGAAACAGAGTTTTTGACAGATGAAACAGATCTTTGACGGAGGCTGTTAAACTTCAAGGTAGCTGTTACTCTTGACATAAACAAGTTAGAGTTAGCATTATAGATTCTTCATTGAAGTGGCAAGGCCAACTTAGCCGATGCTGTGAACTCTTAATTTGGCATAAGAGCTTCTAAAATTGGCTACTGTTTACTAAAGTTGAGCTGTTTTGAAGCGAGGCGATGAATTTTCTGATAGGTGTAATTTTAGAAGTACAAGAGGCCACACTGATGGTCACACGTTCCATGCGTGGCCTGTTTCGTCGGCCTTTCTATGTTCGCGAAACTATCAATCAGATGGATCTGATAGGTGTTGGAAGTCTGCCAATAGTTCTTCTCGCAGGCTTCTTCATTGGCGCAGTACTTGCCCTACAGACGGCTAAAACTCTCATCTCTTTTGGTGCTCAGAACTACACGGGGAGACTTGTAGCCACTTCGCTGGTTCGTGAGTTGGGACCAGTTCTTACTTGTATTCTTTTAGCAGGCCGCATAGGCTCTGGCATTGCAGCAGAACTTGGCTCAATGCGAGTTTCTGAACAGATAGATGCTATGCGTGCACTTGGCACAGACCCACTGAGAAAGCTTGTCAGGCCAAGAATTATTGCGCTTGTAGTCATGGCTCCACTCCTCACTGTCTTTGCTGACATAATTGGAGCTATCGGTGGACTGATAATCTCGTTGACACTCTTGCACATTCCTACCTCTGTCTACACCGCTTCTGCACAAGAAGCCTTGAACTACAATGATATATTGGGTTGCTTACTCAAAGCTGTGGTCTTTGGGTTCATAGTTGGTACAGTTGGCTGTCGTTGTGGCCTTAGAACACGAGGTGGAACTGTGGGTGTTGGACTATCAACTACACAGTCCGTTGTGACTGCAATAGTTCTTATTCTAATTAGTGATTTCTTCCTGACAAAATTGATACTTGCGGTTTCAGCAAATACATACTAGCCAAAAATCATGACTGAACTAACTTCTTCTATAGATTTTGAAAAGACCGCCATAGAGTTTAAGGACATAAAGCTCTCTTTTGATGAACAAGTTATCTTAAATAAGATAAGCTTCCGAGTTCAGCCTGGAGAGATGAAGATCTTAATGGGCGGTTCTGGAACAGGCAAATCTACCACTCTAAAACTTGTTTTGGGGCTTATTAAACCGGACAGTGGATCTATATTTGTTGATGGAGAGGATATTACAGACTATAACGAAACTCAATTAGTCCACGTGCGTCAGAAGATAGGAATGGTTTTTCAGGAAGGAGCTTTATTTGATAGTCTCACAGTCTATGAAAATGTCGGCTATAGGCTATTTGAAGCTGGCATTGATGAGGCAGAGATAATGAAAACAGTTCGACAGATGCTCACATTTGTCAACCTCGAAGATGCCATATACAAAATGCCTGCAGAACTTTCTGGAGGTATGAGACGGCGTGTTGGAATTGCCCGTGCCCTTGTGGGTAAACCAAAAATGATCCTCTATGATGAACCTACTGCAGGTC
>JAEUQL010000751.1 GCA_016789295.1 Blastocatellia bacterium
GTAGGTCTTGTGTCAACAGCAAAATTGGAGATTTTGTAAGAGTATAAAAACTGGAACTTGTAGCAGTGGTTGGCGTTCAAGAGTCAGGTTATCCCCAAAACAGATTCCAAGGAGATCAAGTTTATGAAAGTAGCATTTTTACGTCGAGGACTACTTACTCTAGGGTTAGCTTCCAGCCTACTCTTCTCGTCGAGTCTAGCTATGGCCCAGCAGTCTGAAAACAGAGATAGCAGCAGGAAGAGGCAAGTCTTTTTCTACGGACAAGGCAAGAGGCTGGGGGTCATTGCTAGCAGGGCATCAAAGAGAGATGGTAGCGAGGAGGTAGGTGTCCGTGTTGGTGATGTAATACGCGATTCGGCAGCCGACAAGGCTGGTATAAGGTCTGGTGACATAATCACGGAAATAGATGGTAAAGCAGTCAATTCAGCAGGATCGCTGATGAGAAATCTTCAAGGTTTGGATTATGACAAGGCATTCTCTATAAAGGTGGTTCGTAATGGTTCACCTCTGCAGCTCACAGCTACTTTAGAGAAGCGGGATGAAGAGGCTTTTGAATTCAATTTTGACAGTTCTAAATGGAGAGAAGAGGCAGAAAGAGCCAAAAAAGAAGCTTTCAAAGCCAGGGAAAAGGCTATGAGAGATTTGAGAGGGCAGAATTTTGGTAAAGCCAACTTCTTCTACTTTTCTAACAAGGGCAGGCTAGGGGTGAGTACACAAGACCTAAACGAGCAACTTGGCCGCTACTTTGGTGTAGAGAAAGGGCAAGGAGTACTAGTCAGCTTTGTTGCAGACAATAGCCCTGCTGCCAAAGCTGGTATAAAGGCTGGAGATTGTGTAGTTGCTATTAATGGTCGTTCTATAACCGACACTGGCGATTTACGAAACGAGCTACGCAAGGTTGATAGTGGCAATGTAACGGTTACTGTAATAAGAGAGAAGAGGCGACAGGATATAAACGTGACGCTTGAGCCTAGACCAGAACCAGCCGAAGTTTTTGAGCAAGGCTTTGCACCGGTCGATATAGTTCCACTAGCAGAGCTAGAATCTTTAAGGGATTTGGAAGATATGGAGGGTTTGGAAGATCTAAAAAATATGGAAGATCTAAAAGATCTAAAGAAGCTGGAAAAGCTAGAAAAGCTGAAAATAGCCCCACTACCCAAAATAGACCTTCCACCTATGGTATTTGAATTTGTAGAGCCACTGGATTTTGCCGATGAGCCAGTAATCTAAAACATTGAAGTTGTCAGCAAAGTACTCAAACTTCTGCTGACAACTGTTCTAAAGCTGTGTGTAGAGGATCAGAACTATTAATAGCAGGAGTGCTATTAGGATGCCATATTGAAGGTTTTTGGGTAAGGCTTCAAATTTTGCTTTCAGCCCTGCACCTTTTCCTCCTTCTAATCCACCTTCTGCCTGCAAAGCTTTCAGCTCTTTGATAGCTTTTCTGTTTACAGGGTCTATGCTGAGGGCTTCTTTAAACTTAGAAGCTGCTCTAGTCTTCATCCCACCTTCTTTGTAGATCTGACCAAGCATCAAGTGATAGGTTGCATTCATCGGCTCGTCTTGAATTAAGTCGGTTAGGTGGTCTTCGGCTTCTTTAAACCACTTTGGATTTCTCATCAGAGTTTGAACAAGCAACTGACGATACTGCTTGTTTTCAGGACTGTTGCTTACAGATTCTCTCAGCAAGTATGCTGCACGTACAAAATCACCTCTATCATATGCCATTTTACCCTGTGCAAAAGTTGCTTCAGCTACATTGGGTGGCTTATTACCTTTAGCATTTGTAGCTGGTGTTGGAATAGAGGTTGCTGATGCAGTTACGGGTCTTGATGTAGCTTGTGGTGGAGAAGTTGTGCTAGCAACAGGAGCTTGTGGAGCTGGTCTGGATATCTGTGTTTGAGGAGGAGGTGGCTGTGGGCTTGATTCAGCTTTTCCACGTATTTTTTCGTCATAGATCTTGCGTTGGTCGCTGTCTTTGAGTTTTTCGTATGCCTCGGTTATTTTGGCAAACACTTTTTCAAGGTCGTTCTTCAATTCTGCAGAACTGCTTTTATG
>JAEUQL010000752.1 GCA_016789295.1 Blastocatellia bacterium
AGTGTAGCAAGCAGTGCAGAACTTGGGTTTTTCTCTCTCTCCACAAGCTGTTAGCATTCCTTCAAGGCTCAAATATCCAAGGCTATCGGCTCCAATAAACTCCATTATCTCTTTGACAGATTGGCGAGCAGCTATCAACTGATCTTTACTTGGAGTATCCACGCCATAGTAGCATGGGGCAATAGTTGGAGGGCAGCTTATTCTCATGTGCACCTCTGTTGCACCAGCTTGTCGGATCATAGTCACAATCTTTTGGCTAGTAGTACCGCGTACAATAGAATCGTCTATCAATACTACACGCCTACCTTTGATCAGGTCTTTTACTGGATTGAGTTTAACCCTAACTCCAAAATCACGAATAGACTGTTCTGGTTCTATGAAGGTTCTACCAATGTAGTGGTTGCGTACAAGACCAAAGCGAAAAGCAAGGCCAGACTCTTTTGCAAACCCTATTGCAGCAGCAGTGCCAGAGTCTGGGATTGGAACGACTATGTCGGCCTCTACAGGATGTTCACGGGCAAGTTGGCGTCCCATTTTGTGGCGGCTTTTGTTGACACTTCTACCAAAGACTGTACTATCTGGCCTTGAAAAGTAGACGTGCTCAAAAACACACATAGCAGGACGCTCTGCAGGAAATGGAAAGAAAGATTTTAATCCTTGACTATCGACCACGGCTATTTCTCCAGGTTCAATATCGCGTATATATTCGGCTCCTATCAGGTCGAAAGCACAAGTTTCAGAAGCAAAGACATAAGAGTCTTCTAGCTTTCCCAAACATAACGGTCGAAAACCTCGTGGGTCACGTGCAGCCATCATAGAGTCGTTGCTCAGAAAGAGCATCGAGTAAGCACCTTCAACTTTTGAGAGTGTGTCTACTATGGCTTCGGTCAAGCTCTCAGTGCGAGAACGAGCAATGCCGTGTAGAACTACTTCCGTATCACTGGTGGATGAAAATATTGCCCCATGACTTTCTAGCTCTTCTCTCATTTCAGAAGCAAAAGGAAGGTTACCGTTGTGACAGACTGCAATTTGGCCTCTATGACAAGTGATCAAGAATGGTTGAGCCTCTCTTAGTGAGACGTCTCCTGCAGTGGAGTATCTGACGTGGCCTATAGCAGTTTGACCAACAAGTTTTGCAACTTGTGGTTCTTTAAATATATCGCTCACATAACCCATACCTTTTTCAGTTCTGAGTTTTGTACCATCTGACGAGACTATACCTGCAGATTCTTGGCCACGGTGCTGCAGTGCATAAAGACCGAGAAACGTTAGACGTGCAGCTTGTGGGTGTTTCCATATCCCGAAAATGCCACACTCCTCACGAAGTTTGTCAAACATAAGATCCTTAATCCTTCGGTTTTCGAGCTTTTTCGGACACAAGGCCGAAAGCGATTCTATACCAGAAAGATTTCTGCTGACTATAGATCACGGCAAATAGTACATTTTACTAATCGATGCCAAGCTTACAGACAAAAACCGTCAACTGAAATACTTAGAACAAGTAAGGTTTAATCCTAAGTGTTTAAGAGATCTCACTCACACAAACCTAGCAAACTTCTCTGGTCAAAAGCTCTTTGGCAAATTGTGGTAAACCATCACACATACTCACTTGAGTAAAAGAAGCCTCTTTTTTATCTTCTAATTTCAACTAGAAAAAGATACTTACGTTATTTTGAAACTGAGCAGCAAGCAGACCTTCTTTTTTTGTAGAAGTAAGTTTTCTAACCAAGACAGATACACATCATCATTGTTTCTAACTTTATATACTACTGTTTATTGTATCTGATCTAACTACCACTTATAAGGATTGTTCACTGTTTAATCTAGGTTTGCCAGATAGTTATACAATTTGTAGAAAATATATTATTGCCTTTTACAGATAGAAGTTATAGCAAAAATTTTTCAGAAAATTTATAAATAAACTTTCTAACAAATTAGAATAATATACATAAAATCTTAAAAGATATATTATTTCATCGAAAAAATGAACATAAATAAATCTTAAAATATTAGCAATAACTCTTAGTTGATCATATCTTGAAATA
>JAEUQL010000753.1 GCA_016789295.1 Blastocatellia bacterium
CAAATGCAGATTATAAAAATCTGAAAGTACTTTATGTAAGTCCTGCTTATGAAGAGATATGGGGTCAAAGTTGTGACACCCTCTATCAAAACCCTTGGTCGTGGATTGAAGCTATTCATCCAGAAGATAAAGCAGTACTGGAAATAGTAGACCCAACAACAACTGAAAAGACAAACAATCAATATCGTATTGTTAGACCCGATGGATCTATCAGATGGGTAATGAGCCGTAGATACCCAATTAAGGAAGCCTCTGGCAAAGTATACAGATGGGCTAGAGTTGTAACAGATATTACTGAACAGAAAAAATTTGAAGCAGCTTTACAAGAAAGTGAAATTAGATTTAAACAACTAGCTGAAAATATCAGTGATATCTTTTTTATTATTGATCCTCTGACACTTAAATGGCTCTATGTAAGCCCTGCTTATGAAAAGATTTGGGGTCAGAAGATAGAAGAACTAGAAGAGAATTTTTGGAAATGGTTTGATCTCATACATACCAATGATGCTCTAAAAACAAAAGAGCACGCCAACAGATATATTGTAGAATGGCAACCCAATAGCTTGAGCTATGAGTATAGAATCATGCGGCCAGATGGCGTAAGATGGTTAATGACACGTACTTACCCAATAAAAAATTCTGATGGAGAAGTCTATAGAATCGCTGGCATAACTACAGATATAACAGAACAGAAAAATACAGAAGAGTGGATGCAGAATATTATCAGAGAAAAAGAGACTCTTATTCAAGAAATACACCACCGTGTCAAAAATAACCTCTCCATCATTTCTGGACTTTTTGAACTCCAACTCGATAGCATCAACGATCAACAGATACGCCTTTTTCTCATAGACTGCCAAAATAGAATCGATATGATGGCATCTATACACGAAAGACTCTATAAAGCAGAAGATCTTAGTAGTATTTATTTGCCAGAACATATTAGCGACATGGTAAGCCATATTCTCGATATCTACAGCATAGACCAGAGCAAAATAGAGGTAACCATAGATATAGATAATATCTTCGTAGAGATCAATCAAGCTATTCCTTTCAGCATTATAATCAATGAGCTTGTTACTAATTCCCTGAAACACGCTTTTCCCCAAAAGACCTGTGGGAAAATATCGATAACATCTGTAACTAAAGATGATTACCACTGTTTCATTATAAGTGACACAGGAATCGGGATTGCTGCAGGATTTGATCTGGAAAAAACGGAGTCTTTGGGGTTAAAATTGGTCTATCTTCTAGCAAAACAACTAAAAGGGAGTATAGTTCATTGTCAAAATTTGATTGGTACTGTCTTTAGGCTTACATTTCCAATATTAAGCAATCGTTAATAACAGAGGAAAGTACGTGCTAAACAGAAATGTCTTGATTGTTGAAGATGAATCGATAATAGCTGAAAGCTTGAAGCGCCGACTAAGCAAATTCGGATATGAGGTAGTTGGTATAGCTATGACAGGCGAAGAAGCTATTGAAATGGCTGCTGAAAAACATCCCGACTTGATACTGATGGACATTCAACTTAGAGGAAAGATGGACGGTGTAGAAGCCGCCAATCATATATATTCAACATTTAAGATTCCAGTAATATTTATCACCGCTCACACAGATAGCACAACTATAGAAAGGGCTAAAGTAACAGAACCTTTTGGATACCTTCCTAAACCTATCAAAGCAACCGAACTTCAAACAACCATAGAAGTAGCTCTTTTCAAAAGTCAGCAAGAGCAGAAACGTCGTAACCACACTCAACTGTTAGAAATAGCACTGAGTAGCCTTAGACATGCTGTTATTGCACTCGATAAGCATGCAAAAATACTTTTCCTCAATTCCTTTGCAGAAGAGACTTTATCTATCACACAAAGTACATTTATTGATCACCATTTATCAGAGTTATTTCTAATAAATAACTTGTCATGTTTAGAAGAACCTTTAGAGAATATTTTAGAAAAGTTCCAACCTTTAACTGATAAGCAATATCATCTTAAGCTAACAACTAAAAATGCTTCATCTCTCAGTTTCTCAGCCCAAGTCT
>JAEUQL010000754.1 GCA_016789295.1 Blastocatellia bacterium
AGCTAGCTTCCCTTATAAAAACTATTACTCTTTTGTCCGTTTATTTTGTTGTTCTTTCAAATGAAAAGTTGTATGTTCAGTAACACTTGGTGGAGTATAAAGACCAAAGTCTGTGTGTGGAGTGGGTGGAAGTTCACGAGTATTATTTATAGAAGGTTGGTTGTTAAGTTCACTGGTCTTTCGTCTGCTACTCTTCTGCTCTTGCATATTCTGTTTGAGAGGCTGCGAGCGGTGCATAATCCTGCCATAGATCATGGTAAAGATACCGCTCGTTATAAATATTGCACAGAATCCAATAAGGTTTTCCAATAGTCTTGCTGCTCTATAACTAAAGTCTTCAACTACATTACTAGCAATTCCCATAGCCATAGCATAGATGACTCCCAAGGCTATAAAGAGAAATCCAATGCTCTTAAATTTGCGGTATCTAGGATTTTCTACTTCTCCTTCTAAAGTTTGAGGCTGGTCTGGTGTTGAAGGCAAAAGGCCGGATTCTAGAACTTGCTTAACCGAATATAAGTTGGTTCCACAAGTACTGCAGAAATTCTTTCCATCTAAAGACTCTTTACCACAGTTTGGACAGAACATAGACTTCTCCAAAGATTTTAAACAGATATGCTATCAAACGGCTTTTCTCTCAACAAGTTCTAATGCAAAGTAGTACTTGATTTTCTTACTTACAGAGGTTCTTATCAGATCATTTTGGAAGCAGAATCGCTTCAAGCGTAGTCTAACTTGAGTGTTCCTTACTTGAAACATAACTTTCTGATAAAATTTTTTATATAAAAACTCGATAGGGTTTCAATATTTAGCACTTCGATTTATCATTGCTGTTCAGTGGAAAAGCTGTAACCCCAGAAAAGGCTTCAGAAAAAACCTCACACTTCAATTAGGAGAAATTTTTTGATGAAAAGAAATACTAGTTCGGTCTTTGATAGAGGCAAGTCTGGTGCTCTGGCCGTCCATCAGATCGAGTGGGCGCAGCGTGTCTTTGCAGAACCTATACAACTGAGTGGTCAGTCTCTACTTTCAAATTTTGCTGCAGACCTTAGCAGCCCAGAAAATGAAGCCCTTCTATACACTAATCTACAAAATAGAGATAGTGAAGTGGGTATCTATCTGATAGAACTCTACAAAAATGAGCTGAGCCAAGCAGTTCAAGTGATCAGGCAGGGGTTGATGAAGAGAGAGCGCGAGATAGGAGCCATCAAAACACGCCTTGAGACAATGCAGCAGTTCAACCAGTCAGAACCGAACCAAGACCTTCACTATTCAGCACAGAGCTTTGATGAGTTACAGGCACAACTTATTACCGAAACTCGCGAGATAAGCTATTTAAGGGATAGAGAACATCTACTAGCTGGTCTTGACGAGATACTTCACAGCTATGACACAGCAGCTTTTGGAACACGCTCAACAGAACAGATAATGAGGCTTTTTGGGCAGATCTATCGAGGACAAGCACGTCTGCAGTCTTTCTTGACCAACTTTCGAGGATCTTTCCAGTCGAGAACTCCAAACCTTCCTCCTTACACAGATGCTATAGGACTTGAAGGCTACCTTTTGCCACTCATACCCAACAAACCACCTATTGTAATTGATAGGAAAACAGCTACTTTTCTCAGACACTATCTGGAGACAATAAACCAGCTTGCAAATGTTGCAACTGAGTATTTACACAGGCAAGAGACTATTCCAGACAATGCTTGGTTTCCAATTCTATCTCTAGTACGCGCCATAGTAGAGCTTTTCTACTTCTGTAACTTTGAGATCCCTTTCTTCTATACTGATCTAATAGTAAGTATTTATGAAGATAGAAGAGAGGTCTTATCGTTTGATTTACAGACAGGTAATTGGACAAAGGTTGAAGAAGATATATCAACCACACGACACATCAAGCGTCTGTGCACAGAGTCAGCAATAATGCTTGCAGAGAACGGTGCACTCTTGCAGAGTAACAGCACTCACGTGTTTATGGTTGAGTAGGACTATCGAGCTAAAGATTGAAGTGAAAAATTCAATGTCAAGGCCATCGTTTGGAA
>JAEUQL010000755.1 GCA_016789295.1 Blastocatellia bacterium
AATTCCGAGATTATTCGACCGTAGACAAAAAAAGGAGATAGCAATTAGCGTTTCAATCCGCTAACAATCGCGTCTTCAATTCCGAGGATCACATGTCGCCGGAGGATCAACTAATTCGACTATAATTTTGTTTCAATCCGCTAACAATCGCGTCTTCAATTCCGAGAAGTTTGCCACTTGCGGCAAACTCCTCGCCGAGATCGATGTTTCAATCCGCTAACAATCGCGTCTTCAATTCCGAGTCTTAGCAGTGTCGATATCGAGGAGATCAGTAGCACTAAAAAGTTTCAATCCGCTAACAATCGCGTCTTCAATTCCGAGTAAATGAATACAAACCTAAGACCCAAAACAACAGAAGATCTGGTTTCAATCCGCTAACAATCGCGTCTTCAATTCCGAGGTGTTAGGCGAGATAGGAGGTCAGTTATAAAACTCATTTTAGTTTCAATCCGCTAACAATCGCGTCTTCAATTCCGAGTCTACGGTCTGGGATCTAGTTGTTTCGTTTGTTTGATTGTCCCTGTTTCAATCCGCTAACAATCGCGTCTTCAATTCCGAGATACCACTAACGGGCTGGGCGTAGGCTCAACTACTGCGCCGTTTCAATCCGCTAACAATCGCGTCTTCAATTCCGAGTCAAGAGCTATGTGTCCTTTCAAGCGACCGTTGATTTAATAGTTTCAATCCGCTAACAATCGCGTCTTCAATTCCGAGCGGTCTGCGTATGTATGGGATAGGCGGCATTTATTCTGATGGTTTCAATCCGCTAACAATCGCGTCTTCAATTCCGAGGGGAGTGATGTACAGTAAAAACACTATTAAAATAGTAAAGGTTTCAATCCGCTAACAATCGCGTCTTCAATTCCGAGAGTTGCTAAAGATGGTGTCACATAGCATCTTTGCAATTACGTTTCAATCCGCTAACAATCGCGTCTTCAATTCCGAGCTCTTCTTTTCTGTCATAAGTGAACATCGCTTTGAGAGTTTCAATCCGCTAACAATCGCGTCTTCAATTCCGAGATGGCTGCTGCTGTGCCTGTTGAAAGCTATGTAGCCTTCGGTTTCAATCCGCTAACAATCGCGTCTTCAATTCCGAGTAAAATTAGTAGTTAATGAAGTAGTAGAACATCCAAATACTGAGTGTTTCAATCCGCTAACAATCGCGTCTTCAATTCCGAGCAAGCTCGATATATTCCACGTCTAGAATAGTCGTAGAATATAGTTTCAATCCGCTAACAATCGCGTCTTCAATTCCGAGAGCTATGAACAAGAAGATATGTGCCGCCATCAGTGCGGCATACGTTTCAATCCGCTAACAATCGCGTCTTCAATTCCGAGTCCTCAACCCAGTCCACGTCGTGGAGGATAGGTGTGTAAGAGTTTCAATCCGCTAACAATCGCGTCTTCAATTCCGAGCCGGTGAGCGCAGAGTAGGGTTCAACTCCCTATTACGGTATCGTTTCAATCCGCTAACAATCGCGTCTTCAATTCCGAGATCAAGACGCTAGCGGCAGACTGGCTTTTAACTTCTGATACAGGGTTTCAATCCGCTAACAATCGCGTCTTCAATTCCGAGTGAATAGGAGAATCTGTGCCGCCGTGAGCGCGGCATACCTGCGTTTCAATCCGCTAACAATCGCGTCTTCAATTCCGAGTGACTGTAGAAGGGCTTGAAGAGCCTAAAATAATCAACCGTTTCAATCCGCTAACAATCGCGTCTTCAATTCCGAGGAGAGAAAAAAAAGGAGAAAGACAATGGCAATGGCAAGATTGTTTCAATCCGCTAACAATCGCGTCTTCAATTCCGAGACGGTGATCAGGCAAACCAGTTGGTGGAAAAGTTGATTTCTCGTTTCAATCCGCTAACAATCGCGTCTTCAATTCCGAGCTGCACACTTGTTTTCTTCAACCTGTACCGTAACATGCGCGATTTTGAAAGCAGATGTAATTTCTTGCTGGACAGCCATACGTATTTGCTCATGGGATAAATTATTACCCATAACCACATGCACACTCATGGCATTAACACCA
>JAEUQL010000756.1:0-239 GCA_016789295.1 Blastocatellia bacterium
AGGGCTGGAAAAGTGTATAGCTCTTGCGACAAGTTCTTTACCCGTTCCAGACTCACCTTGAATCAAGACGGTTGTTCTTGCCGGAGCTACGCGCTCTATCTGATCGAGCACATCTTGCATACGTTTGCTATGAGCAATGAATTCACTTTTTTGTGAGGTGCGTTTAAGAGTTTTCTTAAGCTCTCTTCTCTCTTCGTCTTTACGACGGCGTGAGACTGCGGCAGCAACAGTCTTGAGTA
>JAEUQL010000756.1:249-2021 GCA_016789295.1 Blastocatellia bacterium
CTGATGCAACTGAACGCACCTTTCTGCCAAGCAGAGACAGCCGTCTCAAAAGTTGCATATGCAGTAATCATTATGATTACAACTTCGGGGTCGATTTTGAGCAGTGCTTCGAGTGTTTTCAAGCCACCAATACCAGGCATTGAAACATCTAGCAGTACTGCATCAAAGGACTTCTGTTGATAACGCTCAATAGCGTCTTCACCTGTACTTGTAAGATCCACACGGTAACCTTCTTGAGAAAGCAGACTCTCAAGAACATCACGCATTATTTCTTCATCATCGACAACTAAGATATTTCCTTTTCTAGCCATTTTCTACCTTATTTTGCAAAGTAACCACTACGAGTGCGTACAGAATATTTTTTATTGTTCAACTTTACTTGCAGCTTGCGCCAGCGACCGTCTTTAGTTTCGTTTATCGGATAGTAACCAAGCATGTACTGTGCTCGCAACTCTTGCCCGATCTTTGTCATAATCTCACCGACTTCATCAAGAGATTTTGGAAAGAAAGCTTGTCCACCAGACTCATCTGCAATCTTCCTCATCAAGTCCCTAGATTTGCGTGTTGCAGCCTCCAAAAACGTTCCATCCAACTCTATAAAACCTTCTGGGAAACCTACCATATAGACTTGTATCTGTAGTTCGCGTAGCAGTTCTATCAAGCGTTCTTGCTTGATTGTGCTGTCGCGTTCGTCTCCATCTGAGAGGACGATTATAGCTCTGCGGCGATTGCTAGAGCTTTCTTGAGCATAGTTGCCAGCAGCAGCTATTCCATCTAGCAGAGCAGTACCACCATTGGGATACATTTTCCCGAAAGCCGCTCTGGCTTCATTCATATTGTTTGTATATTTTTGAAGAAAATTTATTCGAATAGCATCTTTCATATCGACTACAAAGACTTCATCGTTTGGTTTGCATAGATCTAGTAGTTTGTTTGCTGCTTCAAGAACCGTCTTTAGCTTAAACCTCATAGAGCCAGAAGTGTCTACAACAAGTCCAAAGCTTACTGGAACATCTTCTTTAGAAAAGAGTTCCACTTTCTGCTCTTTACCATCTTCAAATACCTGAAATTGAGACTTATCTAGAGTGGAGACAAATCTGTTCTTGTTGTCGAGTACGGAAACATCTATCACAACAAGTTCAGAATCTATTTTGACTATATCTTCAGGTTCTTCTTTGCGTTCTTGTGCAAGCAGAGAGTTTACAGAAAATAGTAGAAATAGGATGAGAGTTAAAGTCTGTTTCATAGAGTAACCTTTATGGAGCAGCTATTATAGATTATTAGAAAAAGAGCCGTGTCTACCTTTACCTTCAACAAAAAGGCTAGCCGATTTGAAGATATTTGTCTCTTCTATAGTCTTTAGTCCATGTTTGAATTCGTTCTCCATTGCTTCTGTTAAACCCATTGCAGCCTGTTCATAGAGGCTCAATCGGTCTTGTAATGTACAGACTTCAGGAAACTCTGCTATCTGAAGAGCAAGTTTTTCTGCCTCTTCTCTGGATGAACCATCTTCAACCACTCTGTTTGCAAGACCTATTGCAAGAGCCTCATCTGCAGCCACAGGGCGACCTGTCAGTATCAGATCTAAAGCCCTTCCCATACCTATTATTCTGGGTAACCTTACTGTGCCACCATCTATGAGCGGAATACCCCAACGACGATTGAATATTCCAAAGATGGCACTCTTTTCAACTACTCTAAGATCACACCAGAGGGCAAGCTCCATCCCACCAGCAACAGCATATCCAGAGACAGCAGCAATAACAGGCTTA
>JAEUQL010000757.1 GCA_016789295.1 Blastocatellia bacterium
AGTATCAAGCTTTACGTGATATTTAACTTTCTGGTTACTACTAAGAGCTGTACGTTGCAAAGCATCCAGCATATCAAGTCTATAGATAGTAGGAGTAAGATCATAATCAACACAGTCTTTTGCTAGCCCATCCTGCCAAAAACCACCCAAACAAAGTATTTTACCTCTAACACCTGCACGTCTGAGAATAATTCCTTCCTCAACAAGAGCAACTCCAAACCAGTCGGCTCTTGCTTGCTTCTCCAGGCTCATAGCCACTTGTACTGCACCATGACCGTAAGCATTGGCTTTGACTACAGCCATAACTTCAACACCAGAACCAACAAAATCTTTTATTATCTTATAGTTAGTAACTATTCTGTCTAGCCTAACTTCTGCCCAAGTAGGTCTCATCGATCAACTCTCACTACGATATAGATTTTCAAACCTTGTGAACTGTTTGATGAACGCTAGCTTGACTGTGTCTGTTGGGCCATTTCTCTGTTTTCCGATAATTATCTCTGCTATACCAGCGTTCTCTTCTGTCTGGTTATACATCTCTTCACGATAGATAAACATTACAAGATCGGCATCCTGTTCAATACTACCACTTTCTCTTAGATCAGAGAGTTGAGGTCTGTGGTCAGTTCTTGTCTCTGGAGCACGCGATAATTGGCTAAGTGCTATAAGTGGCACACCAAGCTCTTTTGCAAGTGCTTTCAAATCTCTAGATATTTGTGAAACCTCTTGCTGTCGGCTCTCTACACGTCCTCGTCCACGCATCAACTGCATATAGTCAACAATGAGTAGATCTAGACCGTGTTCAGCTTTGAGTCTACGAGACTTTGCCCGCATCTCAAGTATTGATGCACCAGGAGTATCATCGATAAAGATCTTTGCTTCGGCCAATTTTTGTAGTCCTGCAGCCAGCCTTGCCCACTCGTTACGATTCAGAAAACCTCCTCTCAAACGATGTGCATCAACGTGTGCCTCAGAACAGAGCATTCTTGACACTAGCGATTCTTTGGTCATTTCAAGTGAAAATACTCCCACAACCTTTTCTGCCACAATAGCAGCGTTCTGGGCAATCGATAGGCCAAAAGCTGTCTTACCAGCACTCGGACGTGCAGCAATAATTATCAAGTCGGCTGGCTGCAAACCATTTGTCAACCTGTCGAGATCGGCAAATCCAGTTGGAACTCCTGTCATCATTTGTGGGCGTTCGGCCATCTTCTCGACAAGCTCAAGCTGTTGACGCGCTACTTCGGCAATACTTACAAAACCTGCCCGAAGTCTATCTTCGGCTATTTGAAAGATAGCGTGCTCTGCACGGTCTATTATTTCGTCAGGCTCTGCCTCCTGATCCAAACAGTTGTGTATTGTTTGATTGCAAGCATTTATCAAACGCCTCAAAGAACTCTTGCCTTTGATGATCTTGCCATAGTGTTCGATATTCGAGGTTCTGACAGCTCCATCCAAAAGGCTGGCTATATAGGCCATGCCCCCAACCTGTTCTAACTCACTTGCACGTACCAACTCTTCTTGAAGAGTAATAAGGTCTATAGCTCTACCTGTTTCTGAAAGTCCCACCATCTTTTCAAAGATTCGTCGATGAGAGTCAAGAAAGAAGTCATCTCGTCTAAGAATTTCTACAGCCTGGTTGCAGAGCGAGCCATCAAGGAGAATCGCCCCCAAAACTGCACGTTCTGCCTCTGTACTTTGTGGCAGTGGTCTTTCAAGAGTTAGATCAGTTGCAGAATTTGGTGGAGAAGTAGTTTTTGTTGCCATTTACCTTTGACCTTACGGTAGATTTATTGAGGCAAATGATGATATTGTAGCAAATGGACGTAGTCAAATGGGTTTGAATGTAGCGAGAAGAGTCGGACGCCAGAATAGATACTTATGTATAGCCTGATCTTGATCTACTGTTGCTAAAATTCATAAAATAACTTTTGCTCTAAACTTTTAATGTACAGATCTACTCGGAACCTTAATGACCAAGTCTTTGATATTTATCAAGATATAAAGTAGCTTT
>JAEUQL010000758.1 GCA_016789295.1 Blastocatellia bacterium
TTGCTGTACGTGGTCAGTACGGAGCAGGCTCTTCAAACGGAAAAGCTGTTCCTGGTTACAGAGAAGAGAAAGGGGTTGACCCGGAATCGAGAACTGAAACTTACGGAATGGTTAAACTACTTGTAGACAACTGGCGTTGGGCTGGAGTTCCTTTTTACATAAGGTCTGGCAAGCGTATGACCAGGCGAGTTTCAGAAGTTGCTATCCAGTTCAAAGAAGTTCCACACTTGCTCTTTCAACAGACTGAAACAGACAGCATCAAACCAAACGTGTTGGTGCTCAGAATACAACCAGACGAGGGTATCACCCTCAAGTTTGGGGCAAAGATGCCTGGACAAGGTGTACACATAAGAGACGTCAACATGGATTTCTCTTATGGCACACAGTTTGGACGCCATTCTCCAGAAGCTTACGAGAGGCTGCTTCTAGACTGCATGCTTGGCGATCCAACACTCTTTGCTCGTCGTGACATGGTCGAAAAAGGATGGGAACTATTTACTCCTGTTCTTGATGTATGGCGCGATGAGAAACCGACCAACTTCCCAAACTATGAAGCAGGGAGTTGGGGGCCTGTCGAAGCCGATGATTTCCTTGCCAAAGATGGTGGGCGTCGTTGGCGTAAACCATAGGTTTGGAGGAGTATATGGAAGCAAGCAGCAATCTAGAAAATCTATCTCCAGCTTTAATGAAACCTTTTGATCTGCGCACAATTGAACGTGCTCTCAGAGACCTTTGGAAGGAAGATAAGGTAGAAACTACTGATAAACCAAAGCGTGTCACTATGCGCGCTTGTATTATCAATTTCCTTATCTATAGTGAAGCAGCAGAGGACATTATTGCAGAGGTTGGTAGGCTGAATGAGACCATTATCGACATCACAAAACACCATCCAAGCCGTGTTATTGTGATGTCGGCTCGTGAAAACTCGCTCAGCGAAGGCATGGAAGCAGATGTTGCCGCCGTCTGCCAGTTTATACCAGGTCGTGGCAAACAGGTCTGTTCAGAAGAGATAGTTGTTTCGGCTCAAGGAAGTGCTGTCAAAAGACTTCCAGCCGCAGTGATGCCTCTTCTAGTCTCTGACCTTCCAGTAGCAATATGGTGGCGTGGTACACCTAGCAATCCACAGCTTTTCAATGGACTGCTAAAAGCTGCTGATCGTGCAATACTTGACACAAACACTACTCAAAGACCAACAGCCTTTCTCTCTGTTCTAGCCTCGATGGTCAAAGAGCGTAAAGATATAGCTTTTAGCGATCTCAACTGGGCAAGGCTTACACAATTGAGGTCTCACATTGCAAGCCTGTTTGATGTACCAGACTTGTTGCAGTATCTAAAAGACTTAACCAAAGTCTCTGTTGAATTTCCATCTGTTACTGTAGATAAAGATCTTCCATCTCCTCAAGCAGTAATGTTTGTTGGGTGGCTGGCCAGCAGGCTTGGGTGGCAGAAGGAACCAGATGTTTTTCACTCAAAGAACGGTACTCATATTCTCAAATACAGAAAAGACCAGCACGAGGTCTCTGTCGATCTTGTACCAGTCTCGTCTATGAAAACTCAAGATATGAGGATCGTTTTAACTATGGCTGATGATACAGGTTGGCAACAGGCTCGTATTGTAGTCAACCGTATTGCAGACAGAAACGTCATAGAGACAAAGCTAGAGACTCCAACTATCTGTTGGCTCAAAGAAGTAGCTAAGTATCAACTACCGTGTGAGGCAGAGCTGCTTTCAAGAGAGCTGGAGATTTTGGGTCACGATGCTGTCTATGAAGCAGCATTGGAGAAGGCTGCAAATTTGGTTGATCTTATGTAAGCGCATAGTCTTACTTGTTCAAAGCCGTAGCAAGGGTTACGGCTTTGCTCTAAAAACTAAAGAGACTTGATTGGAGAATGTAATGTCTGCAAGGGAAATTATAATTTGCAAAGATCAAGAAGAGATCTTTCAAAAAGCTGCAGAGATGTTTGTAGGATTGGCAAACGAAGCAATAGAGAGAAGAGGTAGATTTTCGGTAGC
>JAEUQL010000759.1 GCA_016789295.1 Blastocatellia bacterium
ATTAGATTCGGCCGTGTGATGGTGAAAGTAGCGCAATATAAACGACCTCCTACAAAAATAGCTTTTGGGCACTAATTTTATGAAGTTTAATGAATATGAGTACTAGCTTTCGTAAGAGGTCTAAAGTAGTTGTTTGGCACTGAGATAGAGAAAGTGTATGGGATAGCTCTATTGCTTAGATAAGTAGTTTTATTGATTTCATTGAGTCTACTATTATTTTTGTAAAAGGTCTAATATACCAATGCTTATCTGCTTCTTGACCTCAAAAGCTATCAGGATAAGCAGTAATAGTATTTTCAAAGATGTCTAGTAAATTTACAATTAACTGTTAAATTATAACTTTGTAATCTGCTTTAGTATCCTAGTATGATTGCAGCAGCCGGGACTTAGCATAAAGAATGAGCAGATTTTTCAGTCCAATAGCAGAAGAAATGCTTGATATTTCAGGCTGATAGATTATGATTTGGCTCGATGGATCAAGATATCTTTTCCCAAACAGAACAGTTAAAAAAGTATGACCCAAGAAACGCAGCAAAGGCCATTTTGACAGAAGAAGATATGAAAGCCTTCGACATCTTCTACAGAGAGTTTCTGGGAAAGAAGCCTGAAGAGTCGGTTTCCTTTCTCAAAGTGGCCAGCGTCCTTACTAGGGAAGACTTGCGGGAATTTGTGCATCAGGTTGTTGCAAAACGATCTGAGTTTGAGACTATGCTTGAAAAGATAGCAGATCGCGACCTACTACTTAGCTTTCCTTCTACAACAAAAAATGTATATGAACTAATCTTTGACTACTCACAAATAAAGACTAAAAAAGAAGATGTAGCCAACAAATGGCTAACTCAACAAGCTAAAGATTTTCTAGACTGTACGCAGATGTTTCGTTCAGAACTTGATAGCCTTCTTGCCACTCTTCCTTCCATGCTTCCGCGTGATTGCGACATGCTACGTGCTCATATAGACAGTGGCTTGACTATGGAAGGGTGCGACTTTCTACTTTTGATACTTGCCGACAAGCCTTTCTTAATACTACTCGACAGTCAAGCTCCTTCAGAAGTGCTGACTCTTAAAGTTGAACTTTTTCTCAAAGAAAATCTTGCAGAAAAGTATGAAGAACAGATGATAGAGTTTTTTGTTGCTGGGGGAGGTTTTTTGTCTGTAAAAGAAGGTCGTATCTTGATAGGGGGACGCAGTGATTATGCTGATCCAAAGATAGAAACACTTGAAAGCCCTACATTAGTCGGCTTTCTAGGTCTCTTCTACAATCATAAATTCGACCTGACAAAGACTATTCTAGAGCGGGAAGTCAGTGCTATTGTAGAACCGATAACCACACCAGAACTCTTCAACGGTGCTCTCTAAGTAGGCTATACAAATAGCCTTTTGGTCTGTCGCTCTTGATCTTTAAGGCAAACAATTTAGACTTTACTGTTTTCATCCATTGCAAGTGTGAGGTTAGCAGATGCGTTTTATTGATGCAGTGAGGGTTTTTTTAGGGTTTTGGCTTGCAGCCCTCATCTTTACGTTTCCAATACTGGTAGGCTGGCTTTTTCCTATACAGAAACGGCGTCTCATCTTCTACACTCCCTGGCTGCTCTTCTCCAAAGGTGTCTGTTTGATCTTTCGTATTAAGCTTGATGTTGAAGGGCTGGAAAATCTAAAGCCAGGCTTTGAAAAAAATCACCTATTTATCTGTAACCACCAAAGTGCTCTTGATATACCCTTACTGGTTTCTCAATACCCTATCCCTTTCTTGACAAAAAAACAGAATCTGATAATTCCTTTTCTTGGTCTTGCAGGTGTTCTTGCAGGCAGTATTGCTTTTGACCGTGACAAGATGGGTGAGCGTCGCAGAGTTCTCAGAGAGATAGTAGAACGTGTCAAAGAACATACTTCACTCTACATCTTTCCTGAAGGCACTAGGAGCCGTAACGGAGAGATTCAAGAACGCATCTATCCAGCACTTCTTCGAATTGCCTGGAAATCGGGAATAGACGTTATTCCAATAGCACTACAC
>JAEUQL010000075.1 GCA_016789295.1 Blastocatellia bacterium
TGTCTTCTACAAAGGCGATGGTGAAAAGTCTCCAGACCTACCTGAATGGGCACCAGATTTTGAGACTTTGCAAAGCGCACTCAACACTCTTTGGTCATACATTGTAGATCTGCTCGAAGATGGCCTGAGAAAAGGTACTCTTTCAACAGTGAACAACAACCCAAAAGTTCCTGGATTTAACGATGTGATGATCTCTTTCAAATATCTTATTCCAATGATATGGCAGTGGGGACACGTGCCTTCTTTCATTTACCGTACTGGTGTTACAGCAGAAGAAGCACAGTCTGCTCTTGATAAAGTAGACCCATGGTCGCTCTTTCACTGGGATGAGAAGACAGCAGATATACGAGCAAAATATCCAGACAAGAAAAACAGTTGCCAAGGACTAAACGAATGTACTGGCCTTGGCTGGGGTGGTATAGCAACAGAGAAAGGTAATGGTGCGTGTGCAACAGCAGATCTACACACTTGTCAAGGTAGTAACTCTTGCTCTTTGCAAGGTGGTTGTGGGTTCCTTTCTACTGTCAATGGAAAGTCTCTGCCACCTTCGGAACAGTGGATACCAGGAGAGAATCAAGGT
The DNA here is from genome assembly GCA_016789295.1 of Blastocatellia bacterium. Classification (GTDB taxonomy): domain Bacteria; phylum Acidobacteriota; class Blastocatellia; order Chloracidobacteriales; family JADJPF01; genus JAEUQL01. The sequence continues at coordinate 581 of JAEUQL010000075.1, forward strand.
AGCCAAGCCGGTGGATGCCAAACTCCTATTGCTACTACACAGGTATTTGATAGGAATGCAGAAATTCCTACCAATTGGCCACCCGATGCACAGAAACGTTTAGAAGGTTTGCGTGCTACAAGCGTTTGGGATGAAGCACGCCAACTCTTTGCACAGCGTGAAAAGATAGACAACCTTCCTACACCTATTTCTAAGCAAGAGGGCGATATCAATTATGATGGCACCAAACGCCGCTCGAATGTAGTTCCAACTTCAAGATAGATCATCTTTACAGCAAGTAGTGTATAGATATGCGCTACTTGCTACAGTCGGTTATGAAAAACAGTAAGCCTACATTTCAGCTCTCAAAGATGCAACAGTGGATACAGACTGTTATTACTCATCCACAAGGAATTTTGGCAGGAGTAATGTCTCAGAATGCACAAGAGATTTTAAGTATCAGTTTTAATCAGTTAGAAGATGTTGTAGTTGCGTCCAATCTGCTATCTTCTGCCGAACGCTTTGCTATCTACTATCGATCATATTACACACGTTTGCTGCAAGCTTTTCACACAATGTTTCCTTCTCTTTCTCACGCATTGGGTAAAGAGTTGTTTGAAAAGTTTGTAATTGACTATTTAACGTGTCATCCACCAAAACACTACAGCATTGGTCGTATAGCAGACTCTTTTTCACAACACTTGATCGATACACGTCCAGATGCTAAATGCGAAGAGAAAGAGCATTGGCCAGACTTTATCATTGAGCTAGCAGTGTTAGAGAAGGCTTTCTTGGATATTTATGATGGTAATGGTTTAGAAGATCAAGCTAGATTAGATATTAGAGAGCTTTTGGTATTACCTGCTAAACGCCTAAAGAAGATAAGGCCAATACCTGCTCCTTGCTTCCGGCTCTTTGCTTTCCGCTACCCTGTACATAGTTACCTGCAAGCAGTACGCAGTGAAGAACAACCATCAATACCACAGCCAAAAGATAGTTTTGTTGCTTTAACAAGATGTAATTATCAAGTCTTAACCTTTGAACTTTCTAGTCAAGAGTATATTCTGCTACAAAAGCTGAACGGTGCTAATAGACTAGAGGATCTGCTCGACAGTAAAAAGCCGGATCGGGAGCTTACCAGAATACGAGACTTGCTATGTGGATGGATAGTTAAAGGGTTTTTTGTAGAGTATATCTAACTTGCTGGCCTTGACCAGTAGACTACTCTTCTATTAGGCTATCAAGTTTTACTTCAACAGAAGTTTTTCTTCTTCCAACCTGAAGACTTTAATTTTTGGGATCTTTTAAGGAGTTTATAGCATGAAAGCAAATCAGATTCGGCGTGGGATGATACTTGTACACAATGGTGTGCCTCATCGTGTGCTGGATGCACGCCACCACACGCCGGGCAACCTGCGTGCAATGATGCAGACCAAGCTACGCAACCTCATCACTGGTGCTTCACTTGAGCACCGTTTCAGTTCTACTGAATCGGTAGATAGAGCAACTCTTGAGCAGAGTAATTTCAAATACCTCTACAGCGATGGCTCAACCCACCACTTTATGAACGAAGAGACATATGAGCAGATAGAGCTTGATGACGAAGCACTAGGGGACGGCGTCTATTATCTGATTCCAGAACTGATAATTCAGATAGAGTTCTACGACTCAAAACCTATCTCTGTGCAGCTTCCTGGTTCGGTAGAATTGAGAGTAGTTGAGACCGAACCAGAGATGAAAGGTGCAACCATAAGCAACTCAAATAAACCAGCCAAACTAGAGACAGGTTTGACTGTACAAGTTCCACCTTTTATTCAAGAAGGCGACCTGATCCGTGTAGACACGTCAGAAGGCAAATATATTGAGCGTGCAAAATAGGACTAGACTATTATGGGCAGCCTTAAGCTGCCCACTCAATCCTCTTCCAGTTGATCTGAATGTATTTACTCTATAGCGTTCTACTTCTTTCTGCTCTTGTTGCTACTGCACCATATTTTCTCTATCAAATTTTTTTACATAAAAAGTATTTTGGCAGTTTGAAACAGCGTTTTGCCTTCTCTTTACCAAAACTACGCCCATCTACTAAACGGCTGCTTCTACACACTGTTTCTGTAGGTGAATTTCTTGCTGCCCAACCCCTCATTGAAAAGCTTCGTAGTCTGTTGCCTGATTATCAACTTGTTATTACTACAACCACTGCTGCAGGACAGAAGCTTGCACAAAATCGCGCTGCCGATTATGCAGATATTTGCTATTTTCCACTCGATTTTGGTTTTTCCACTGGTTGCTTTCTTGATCATATAAAGCCGAAGGTTGTAGTTATACTTGAAACCGAGATATGGCCAAATTTCCTTGCCCAGGCTGCAAAAAGAGATATTCCTGTAGTAATAGCAAATGGACGTATTTCAGATAGATCTTTTGGTAGATACAAGGCTATAAAATTTATTCTGGAGAAAGTTCTTTCAAATATAACCCTCTTTCTGATGCAGTCTAGCAGAGATGTTGAAAGGATAGTGGCACTGGGTTCAGAAGCATCAAAGGTGTTTCATTTTGGCAACATCAAGTACGACATAGGCAGCGATCAGATGGAACGCCTCGACACAGTTGCAGCAGAGCTTGACAAGTTACTAGGGCTTAAAAACTCCTCTAAAATAATAGTTGCCGGAAGTACTGTCTCTGGTGAAGAAGGTATATTCCTTTCTGCCTACAAGCAATTGATAGTACAGCCTGGTTTGGAAGATACACGTCTGATCCTTGCACCTCGCCACCCAGAAAGGTTTGAAGCTGTTGCAAAACTTCTTCTATCACTAAAGATAGACTTTGTTCGTCGTTCGGCAATGAAGCTAGGTGATAAAGTAGAGAAAGTAGTATTACTTGATAGTATAGGTGAACTAGCTGCTATCTACCGTTTTGCTGATATTGTCTTTGTAGGCGGAAGTCTTATTCCACACGGTGGCCACAATATACTTGAACCAGCCCTCTATGGACGTGCAATAATTACTGGCTCTCATACAAGCAACTTTCACAAGATAGTAGAAGATTTTCTAGCTGCAGAGGCACTCATACAACTTCCTGTTACTAATTCTGAGAAAGAATGTGAACAGTCTCTGGCGGCAGAACTGATCCGAATGATGGAAGATGAAAAGCTTTGTACAGAGTTAGGAAGTCGTGCTTTAGAGGTGATCAAGGCAAATCGTGGTGCGGTTGATCGCCACATTGACAAAATAGCCAGCCTTCTCAAACAGAAAGAAGTGATGAAAAACTGATGTTACCAGATTCTAGGCTAATTCGAGCTTGTGCTTACCTGCCTGCAAAAGTCTATCAGATGATAGTAGGACTGAGAATTGCGCTTTACGAACAGAGCTATATAAAACCAAAGCAGTTGAGCAAAGTAGTTATAAGTGTTGGTAATATAACGGTTGGTGGTACAGGAAAGACTCCAATAGTTGAATTTATAGCTAGCTATCTATCCGAAGAGAATATGGAAGTTGCAATATTGACACGAGGTTACAAGAGGATAGACAGTAGCAGAAGACAGGTAGTTGTCTCTGACGGCATAAGTGTCAAAGCAGGTTTTGAAGAGGCTGGCGATGAGCCATTTATGCTAGCTGCTAAACTGAAAAATGTTAAGGTTATAGTCAATTCAAACAGGTTTGAAGCAGGACATTTTGCTATAAACGAGTTTGGCTCAGACCTACTTCTTTTAGACGATGGCTTTCAGCATATGCAACTACGAAGAGATCTTAACCTGCTTGTGTTGGATGCAACTGATCTATTTGGTGGTGGTGAAATAGTACCTTTTGGTAGGCTTCGAGAGCCGATCTATTCTATCAAACGCGCAGACGCAATCATTGTTACTCGTTCGGACAGGGAATTTGATAGAGATCTACTTTTTAATGTACTAGATGGACTTGGAGTAAATGTTCCTATAATCTACTCTTACCACGAATTGACAGGATTGCACGATCTTTTTAGTAAAAAGCCAGTAGCCATAAGAACACTCAACAGAGCAAAGGCTGGTATTGTTTGTGCGATTGGGAATCCGGATCTTTTTGTTGAGGACTTGCAACTCTACCGCACAGAGATTGTTTCTAAGCAGGTCTTTAGAGACCATCATCAGTACACCCAAACAGATATAGACAAGGTGGTTAATTTGGCTAGTAGTAGTGGAGCATCTTTTCTTATCACAACGGAAAAAGATGCAGTGAAGATGGAGAAGTTCTCGTTTGGTGAAATGCCAGTTTATGTTACCGAAATAAAGGCAAAGTTTGAAGATGAAGTAAGATTTAAGTCTCTACTACTAAAAACTATAGTCAAGAAGCGTAAAGTAGAAAGATAGACCTTTCGCAAAAATGTTTACAGATCTTCCGCAAGAAAGCCCACGTGTTTAGGCGTGGGATGAATTGCGGCGGTGTAAGAAATTAAGTAGACGTTTGGTTTTCAATATAGCGTTTTATAGTATCGGAAGAAACATTGCCAGCAGTAGAAATAAAATAAGCTCTAGTCCACATAGAAGGCATACGAGCAAGTATAGGAAACTCCAGCCGCAAAACCCTGGAAGAATAACCTTTGATACGAAACATAATTTGATCGGGAGAAATATTAGTAGGAGAGTTTAAGAATAAATGGACATGATCGGGCATAATTTCTTGAGCAATAATTTGACAATCAAGTTTAGCAACAACTTCAGCAATTAACTGAGAAAGTCTTTGAGCAATGTTTCCCCCTAAAACTTTTCTTCTACGTCTGGTAATCCAAACAAAGTGATAGTTGATTAAGGAAACACTAGTAATTTTGTGTCGATATTTTTGAGCCATAAATAAAAAATATAGTGTCTATAGTAGTGATATATAGACACTGTTATGCTATATCAAACATATGAAGTCAAACAGAGTTATCCAAATACAACTACAAGTTTCTAGAACTCTTTGGCAGCAAATGACTGATGCTAGGAGTGAAGCGGCTCGTTTGTGGAATAAAATGGTTAAACTCCATTTGTACTTTAGAAAACGTAACAAAAAATGGCCTACACAAGCACAATTTGAGAAGCACTTTGCCAGGAAATTCCGACTACATAGCCAAACAATACAAGCATTAATAGAAAAGTTTTTTGCCAATATAGAAACAACTCGCGTCAATAGAGCTAATGGCAACAAAAAAGCACGTTATCCTTATAAAGAAAAAACTTATTTTAACCCAGTCTGGAAAGGTCAACATATTAAGCAACAGCTTAACTATATTGTTTTGCCAATGGGAATAGACCCTCATACTAGAAAAAGAAACCTTGGGATTTCTATTCGCCTACCAAAAGACATTCCAAATGGAAAGATAGTACAAGCTGAGTTAGCTTTTGGTAAGTTGCTTCTAACCATCCAAAATGAAATTGAGATAGAAAAACCTAAAGTAGAAAAAGTAGCAGCAACAGACCTTGGTTCTATCCATCTAGGAGTAGTGACAGATGGCACAAACTCTTTAGCTGTAGTTGGTCGTGGGCTTAGAAGTATTAACCAAGGCAAAGCTAAAGCGCTCGCTGAGTTGTCAGCAGTACAGTCTAAGTGTGAAAAGTACTCTAGATGTTGGAAAAAGTTACAAGCTACTAAACGTAAGATCCTGAGAAAAACAGATAACCAAACATATAATTTGTTGCACCAAGCAGCTAATGAGATAGTTGGATACTGTGAAGAAAAACAAGTATCTAAACTGGTCGTAGGTGACATAACAGAAATTAATAGAAACAAGAAAAAGAAGTCATCTCGTAGACTTAACCAAGAAATGGGTCTTCTTTCCCTGGGTGTGTTCGTTGGGTATTTAGAATATAAGTTAGCTGCAATTGGCATAGAATTAGAAAGTTATAGCGAGTCTTATACCACCAAGACTTGCCCTGCTTGTGGTCATAAACACAAGCCCAAAGGCCGTCAATATCGCTGCCCTAAATGTGGCTTTACTGGCGTTCGTGATGAGGTTGGAGCAATCAACTTGCTCAATAAGTTCCTTAACAAAGGAGAAATTAAACCTCAATTCTTAGTCCCCAAGGGGAATGTAAAGTATCTACGGCCTCTGAAGCTTAAACGCTTTGCTAAACGTAGTAGTCCCACTGACACTGGGCAACCATCGATCCACGTTGTTTGTGCCGATGGTTGATGCTTTTATGGCTTGGAAGCGGTTAGACCTTCCTTGATGGTAGGCGCGAGCCTTTCTGACTACTTTCGTAGCGACCAAAAGAATCCCACTGCTTTAGCCGTGGGAGTGTCAAAAAAGGTCTATTCAAATACTACTGCTGTGCCTGCTCGTATTCTGCTTTTAAGGCATTGAGCATCTCTTGACGCCTTTCATAGAGCCTCTTTGGCTTTCTTGCAGGATGCTTTGCTAAAGCATAAGCAGTTATTATTGGAAGGGCTATGGTTGAATCGACATAACAGACTACTGCGTCTGGAAGCTTGTCTGGATCTACTTTGCCCCAACTGACGGCTTCTGCTGGAGTTGCTCCAGAAAGCCCCCCAGTGTCGGCTCGTGCATCTGTGATCTGCAGAAAGTAGTCGTGCCCTTTTTCCGATATGCCAAGCACTTCTTGAATTTGAGGCTCGGTCTGTAGCAGAAAGTTTTTAGGGCTACCACCACCAAGAATCATTACCGCACTTTTGCCACCTTTACGTTTAGCATCAAGGACTATAGATGCTGTTTCATTGACGTCTAGTGATACATCGAAGTTGAGTTTATTACCTTCAAGCCGCTTTGCAGCTACATTCATTCCAATAGAACTGTCTCCAGGCGAAGATGTATAGATTGGTACACCCAGATGGTGGGCTGCAGAAAGTAGCGATTTTGTTCCTTGACCAAGCAGACGCTCTCGTTCGGCAATATATTTACCTGCTAAGTAATGAAACTCTGCTGTACTCATGTCTCGCTGAAACTCTTCGCTAGAGATAATTTGTCTAAAAAAGGCATCTGTTGACAGTAAGACTTCATAATCGAAGAAGATGTCATAGATACGAACTACACCCTCTTCTCGCAAGGTAACGTCGCTTATGTTTGGACTGCCACGGTGCATAGAAAGTCCAATACCGAAATGTGTATCGTGGTAAAGGTTAGCTCCTGTACTGACAATCCAGTCAACAAACCCATTCTCTATCAATGGTATTAGCGAAGATATGCCAAGACCTGCAGGGGTCAATGCTCCAGTGATGCTGAGTGCTACTGTAGTGTCTTCGTTGAGCATCTTTTCAACAAAGAGTTGGCAGGCTTCACGCAGCCTTCCTCCGTTATAAGAGACAAAGTTGTTTTCAACAAGTTCAACCAGAGTAGTTGAAGATGATATCGGTTTGGGATCGATCTTCTTGCCACTCAAGAATCTGTTTTTTCTGTTCATTCAATAGTCTCCGTTCTGTTTTTTCGCACAATTTTATCTGAAAAGCGGAGAACTCCTCTTTGTAGTTCCGGAACTTATTGCAGAAGCTGGCGTGAACTAGGATCGATCTACAGAAACAATAAGGTATAAAGCTTATATCTCTGATATTCTTAAATCCTTTTAAGAATCTTATAAAAGGTAGAAGTAAATGAAACTTGAGATAAACCTTTCTAGTCGGCCTTTCTACAACCGCAGACCTTTCTGGCTGGCTTTCTTCGTTTTGCTGTCACCCACTCTGTTTGCAGGATATTGGGTTTTGAAAGAGATAGACCAGAGAGAAGGCACCGTAGAACGGCTTGAAAGAAGGGTAGAGATACAAAAATCGGAGTTAGAGAAGTTGCAGGAAAAAAGGGTTTCTGGCGCACTTTCGCTAACCGATGAGCAGATAAGGGATCTACAGGCGACAGCAGTTCTCATCAAACAACGTACATTTTCTTGGACAAAGATGCTTGAGCAGCTTGAAGAGAGCTTGGCTCCTACAGTTCGCATCAACTCAATAAAACTAAAATCAGCCAGTAAAGAGAAGGCTGACCAGATAGCATTTAGCATAAACGTTTTAGCCAGAACTCCTGAAGATGTTACCAAAATGGTGGCACAAATGGATAAACGTAGAAACTTCTATGTTGATATTAAGTCTCAGAAAGATACCAAAGCTGGTGAGCTGAGTTTTGATCTAGATGTCATCTATCTTGGAGATAAGAAAATTGATCTTGATAAAGAGATAGCAAAGGCTGGTAGTGCAGAAGGCAATATAGAAACTTCAGGAGATGAGAAAGAGACCAATAAAGCTGTAGATAGAAAGTCTACAGAAGAGGATGAGGGTGAAGACGAGGAGGATGAAGAATGAGTAGTATATTACCCAAACTCCAAAGAGCTATCCTATCAATTAAATCATTTCGACTATCAGGCAGAGGATACCTTAGACCTGTAGAACTTATAGCTATTCTGATATTTCTTGGATCTGCAAGCTTTACTCTCTACCTCTATTTTCATGGTTTGACATCACGCAATCACCAGATAGAAACTTTGGACGCAGAGTCAAAAAAACTGAAAGAAGATATAGAAAAGATAAAAAAGCAGCGCAATCAAGACTTACAGCTTGTTGAAGCCACCAGCTCAGTAGTTGAAAAGCTTGAAGGATTTGAGCAGAAGTTTCTTAAAAGACCACAAGAAGGGCGGCTAAAGATTGTAGATGAGATAAACAATCTAGTACGGAAAAACAACCTTGCACTTCCTTCAGGTCTTACTTTTTCGAAGATAGAAGATATAAAGACTAAAGAGCAGAATGACCTGCAGTTGTCTAAAGCTAAGGTGCGCCGTTCAAAAGACAGCGAAGTAGCTATCTATCCTGGAATTGGTGTGAAATTTACAGTAGCAGGAAACTACGCCAGCCTACGCCGCTTTATATATGACCTAGAGAACTCAAACACTTTTTTTGTCATACGAAGCATAGATATAGGGACTGAGAAGGCTGAAGATGGCAGAGGACAGAGGACTGCTGCTGGTGGAGCAGTCTCTTTAGATATAACCCTTAGAACATATTTTCAGAGGCCAAATGTTGTTCAAAACAGTGTCAAGTAAGCTAGTAATTCTGGTAGCTGCTTTTCTTCTAGTATGCAGCTATTTCTGGGTCATTGGTAGAGAGCAGAAACAAAAGGTTGCTCAACCAAAGATTGTAGAAAATGTTTTAGAAAAAGACGAGACTGCTTCAGTAGTTGATGCTTTACAGACTTTGGTAGAGTTTCAGAATCAATCGATTTCTGCAGAAAAAGGTAGAACCAAAAGAGAGCCAGAAGTAGGAAAGAATATATTTGCAACTTATCAGTACGTGCCTGCTAGCTATAGCAACTATGACCGAAACTATGATCAAACACCAACAGAGGCTCCAAAATCTCTACAGAAGATAACAACTGTTTCGCCCACAGAGATATTGTCAACAGACAAAACGACTGAACTAATAGTCTACGGTGAAGGGTTCAGGCCGGAGATGAAGGTTTATGCTGAGGGTAGACAACTTACAACGAACTTTCTCAATAATAGTAGTTTACAAGCCTTCTTGCCTCCATTTTCAGTAACTGCAGACAGAGTTATCAAGTTGGAAGTAAGAGATCTAGAGAGTAGAGCTATTTCTAACAGCATTGCTTTGAAAGTAGCTACTTTTCCACTTGATTATGTAGGACGCATAGCTGAGCAGGATGGCAATAACTTAAAGGCAATTCTAGTTTCAGGTAATGAGCGTTTTTCCGTTTCTGCTGGCGATCTAATTAAAGGGCGTTGGAAACTTTTGGCCATCAATCCCGACTCTTTAGAGATTGAAGATCTGCAGTCTGGCAGGAAGGAGCGTCTTTTTAGAGGTAGCAGTCGTGCTGCTGAACGCGAAGCTCAGAAAGAGAAGAGTGAACAGAAAGAGAAGAGTGAAAAAAGAGTTGAAGAGACTGCTGATAACAGTTTCACAAAAGAAGAAGCCAGTTCAGAGCTTTTCTCAAAGCCTTCCAAGACTATGAGCTATCAGGAACTTCTCGAATACAGGCGAAAGCGTAAGGGGCAAAAATGAGTAGAAAGAGATTTAGAGATAGAGGTTACTCTTTACTTGCACTGATAGTAGCTATAGGAATCATTTCTGTGACTCTTGCAAGTTCAGTAGATGACTACAATGTTGAAATACAGCGCGAGAAAGAGGCTGAATTCCTGTTTCGTGGCGAAGAAATAGCCAGAGCCATTGCCAAATATAATAATGGTGGAAGGCTTGCACAGCTAAAACCTGGCCCACTACCTACAAAACTTGAAGACCTCAATAAGCAGTTTCAAATTAATGGAGTCAAACAGGTATATCTAAGAAAATTTGCTCTGCAAGATCCTTTGACAAAAGGTGGAGAGTGGCGGCCTATCAGAGTTGGCGATCCTCTCATTAGTGAGTACTTTCAAGCTTGGGCTTCATACAACTCTCAGGTAGTCCCGCAAGAGTATCTTTTTTTGGCTGGTGGTACTAGCTTGAATGGAGGGACAAATTCAGGAGGAGGTTCAATAGGTGGTGGTGGCAGTATTGGTGAAGGAGATGAAGAAGGTGAGAAACCAGGAACCGGGGGACAGAGCCAGCCAGGTGGTCAACCAGGTGGTCAAAGCCAGATAGGTAGGGGAGAGGGTCAAGTGGGACAGAATCAGCCCCAAAATACACAAGGCGGAACATTGCAAAACAGTAATGGAGGTAACAATTTCCCTGGCTTTGGCAGTAACTTTTCAGATGATGATAAAGAGAATCGCCCTATTATAGGGGTAGTCAGTAAGAGTAGGTTGCAAGCCTACAAACGCCTTTTTGGCAAAGAT
>JAEUQL010000760.1 GCA_016789295.1 Blastocatellia bacterium
GGTATGGGTTCTGTTTCTCAGATTGGCTGGGAATGGTACAAGCACCTGTCTCAGAAGGTTGAGACAACACTGGTGACACACATTAGAAATCGTGAGACACTTGAGACAGCAGGCGCACCTCTACCAAATTCTGAAATAGTCTATGTCGATACAGAATGGTTTGCAGCACCTCTCTACAAAACTGCAAAGAAGCTTTTTCCAAAAAGCGAGCATGCAGTCTTTATGCTCTCTTCACTAGATTTTTTCGTCTATGACTATATAGCTGTCAAAAAACTACAAGAGCTTATGAAGAAAGGTAAAAACTGGGATATTGTACATGCTGTTACTCCAGTTTCAACTTTTGCACCTACAAGACTTCATCAACTTGGTCTTCCATTAGTAGTTGGACCTCTTAATGGTGGACTTGGCAAAGTAGCTGCATTTCCAGAGATTATGAAGGCTGAGTCTAGCTGGCTTTATCCACTACGTAACATAGCTATTTTGTTAGATAAAGTAATTGGCTCTACACACAAAGCAGCAAAGATTCTAACAGCTACAAAAGCTACTATAGACAGCTTGCCTGACAAAGTTCATTCAAAATGTACTCAGATGATAGAGAACGGGATCATACTCGACCGGTTCAAACCTACACCTTGGCCGTCAACACCTTCAGAAAAGAATCCTCTCAAAATCCTCTTTGTGGGTAGGTTGATCCCTGTCAAAGGTATCCCGATGCTCATAGAAGCAGTAGCAGATCTGAAAAAAGAGTTTCCTGTTGAGCTAAGAATTGCAGGTAGTGGCGCGATGTTTGCTCAGTTAAGAGAGCAAGTAGAGCAGTTGGGTCTTTGTGAGACAGTAAAGTTTTTGGGTGCTCTTTCGCTCGACGAGGTAGCAGAACAGATGCAGCAAGCACACCTTTTCTGTCTACCTTCGGTTCGGGAATCGGGTGGAGCAGTACTGCTAGAAGCGATGGCTTCGGCAAGGCCAGTTGTAGCACTCAACTTTGGCGGGCCTTCAGAGATAGTAGATAGTAGTGTTGGGCATTTGATAGAGGCTACAGGAGTAGAGCAGGTAGTAAAAGGGCTTGCTGAAACGATTAGAGACCTTTTCAGAAGCCCCGAAAAGTGGAAGCAGAAAGGGCTACAAGGCCGTCAGAGAGCCGAACAAGAGTACAGTTGGCAAGCAAAGATCGACCAAGCTCTGAAAATATATCAAGAGGTCGTTTGAAATGCGCTACTTACTTATTACCCACATCCCTTTTCAGAAAACTGTAGATGGAGACTACATTGTAGACTCACTTTGGGCACGCGATCTTGAAGGGATGGTCTCATCATTTGGTCAGATACGTGTAGTTGCACCAGAAATAGAAGCAGGAAAGAAGCTAAAGACCTGGGGGCCAACATCCACAACTATCAAAAGCGGTTCGGGAGTAGACTTTGTAGCCATTGCAACACTCTCTTCAAGGTTCGACTTTTGGAAATGGACTCTTATAAAGAAGAGGTTGAAAAAAGAGGTAGAGTGGGCAGATTGTGTACAAACATCCAACTTCTTTCCACCTTATGAACGACTTTCATTAGCACACGACTATGCTGTCAAACAAGGAAAGAAAACAGTATTTGTTGTTGGAGAAGATTTCTACGATATGCTTGGTTGGGAGTGGGTACGCACAAGCTCCGACAGTTTCACACGTTGGCGCAGAGAACGAACTATTAACCGATTGAACAGAAGAACAGAAAAGAGTGCAAGCAGCGCATCTTTGACCTTGTTACATACACCTGCAGCAGTTAGTCGATACAGACTTTGTGCACAAAATAGCTTTGCAATACGACAACCAGAGCACGATTTGGAAGATGTGATTAGTGGTGAAATGATGGAAGCAAAGTGTGCAACTATTGCTAATGGTAGCCCTTTGGTCGTTTCAGCAGCTTGCCGTCACAAAGCTTTGAAAGGCTTGGATTTCCTTATTCGCGCTATCGCCTTGCTGGCTCAAACAGGAATCTATGTTGAGAGCAAAATCTATGGGGAAGGAGAAGA
>JAEUQL010000761.1 GCA_016789295.1 Blastocatellia bacterium
TCATCCATAGTTATACTATTATCCTTTACAGTCTTGCTGATTCTACTATTGCGCTTTGATGATGGTGAATTTGTTTCCACGGAGTCAGTCGTCCATTCCTGTTTTTTCTGGCATAGAATACGCCAAAAGGGTTTATGATAGTACTACTTTACGGGGTTTATTAATCTTCTGAGTTCGTATTGAGTGGATCAGTGAATAAGTAACTTCTGACAAATAGACTTTCAAATACTACTTGTCATCTTTGATTTTTCTTTTGAGTCATGATGTGTATTAATCCACTCAAGAATCGACTTCCAGAGCTGATCTTTCCCAAAACCGGTAACTGCAGAATAAGGTATAACCTGATCTGTACCTAAAGCGGTTCTAATTTTGGTTACTTGATTACGCAACTCATTACTCGATAACTTATCAGATTTTGTCAAAACTACTAGAAACGGTCTTGACTGCTCTTCTAACCAACTCTTTGCCTGCAAGTCGGACTCTGTTGGCAAGTGCCGCGAGTCAATAAGTAGTATTGTCAATACAAAGGTCTCACGATAAGAAAGGTAGTTCGATATTATCTTTCGTAACATTTCACGCTGTTTCTGTGAGACCTTCGCATATCCATAACCTGGCAAATCTACAAAGTAGAGTTTGCGGTTTATCTTAAAGAAATTTATCTGTTGCGTTCGTCCTGGAGTGTTGCTAGTTCTAGCAAGCGATTTGCTGGAAGTAAGCGAGTTGATCAAGCTCGATTTTCCAACGTTTGATCGACCTATAAAAGCAACATCGGGAAAACCATCTTTTGGGTAGTCTCTCGAATCTACCGCACTAATTACGAAACTGGCTTCTTCTATCTTCATACCTATCAGCCTAGGTAAAACTTTCAGTCTAGAGTCTGATTTGAAGTAGGAGAATCTGTTGCTTGCTGATCCCAAACAGGAGGCATCTCTTCGTGTTCTCCTTCTTGGACAACAGAGTCTTCAAGAGCTATTTGCAAAACCTCGTCTAACATATCGACGAGGTGGACTTCAAAACTTCCAAGTATCTCTTTTGGAACTTCCACAAGGTCTTTTTCATTCTCTTTTGGAAGAATGACTACTTTTATTCCTGCTCTGTGGGCAGCAAGTAGTTTCTCTTTGACCCCTCCAATTGCAAGGACTTTCCCTCTAAGAGTTATTTCCCCGGTCATTGCAACTTCTTTGCGAATAGGAGAATTTGTTAAAAGAGAGACCATAGCAGTTGCTATTGTGATGCCAGCAGAAGGACCATCTTTTGGAATAGCTCCTTCTGGCAAGTGTATGTGTATATCGTATTTCTTGTAAAAAGAGGGTTGTATACCCAACTTTTTAGCCCTCGACCGAACAAAGCTCATTGCTGCTCGCATCGACTCTTGCATCACTTCACCAAGCTTGCCTGTCAATATGAGCTGACCTCTGCCAGGCATCATTGATGTCTCGATTTGAAGAACTTCTCCACCAACTTCTGTCCAAGCAAGCCCTGTTGCTACACCTACTTCACTCTTTTCGTTTGCTGTTCTGGATCGGAATTTTATTGGACCCAGATACTCTTTGATAGCATCTGCTGTTAGGATTTCTACAAAGTCGAGTTTTTCCTCATTTGGAAGGACAACATATTTGCGAGCAATTTTCCTACAGACAGAAGATATCTCTCGTTCTAGATTTCTTACTCCAGCTTCACGTGTGTAAGAGTTGATTATTGTTGTGATTGCATCTTCTCGATAATCGACCTTCACACTCTTCAAGCCTGTGGCATCAAGCTGCTTAGGAACAAGATATTTCCTAGCTATCTCTACCTTCTCTTTTTCTGTGTATCCAGAAAGTCTTATTATCTCAAGCCTATCTTGAAGAGCAGCAGGTATGGTGTGTAGTACATTGGCTGTTGCAATAAACATCACCTTAGAAAGGTCGTACTCAACATCAAGATAGTGGTCTTGGAATGAGCTATTCTGTTCTGGGTCGAGCACTTCTAAAAGAGCAGAAGATGGGTCGCCTCGAAAATCCATTCCTAGC
>JAEUQL010000762.1 GCA_016789295.1 Blastocatellia bacterium
AGTGCAGGTGCATCATTTGTTCCATCTCCAGTAACAGCAACTACTTCACCTTGCTCCTGAAGAAGTTTGACCAAGCGGAGTTTATCCATTGGACGAGCACGTGCAACAACCTTGATCTTTTTAACTACTTGCTTTGCTTGTTCATCGCTCAGCTTACCAAACTCAGGGCCAGTGATCATGTTCTCACTTGTATCACTGTCTTCCCAAAGCCCTATTTGACGTGCAATCTCTTTTGCAGTCTCAGCATTGTCTCCTGTAACAACTTTGACACCTACGCGAGCTTTGCGACACTCTTTTATTGCAGCAGGAACTTCAGGGCGTATCGAATCAGCTATAGCAAAAAAGCCAAGCCAGACCAGATCCTTAACAACCGAATCTACTTCTACATCCCCTTTGAGTTTTGTTATCTGCTTGTAACCAAAACCGAGTGTACGCATGCCACGAGCTTGATACTCTTTCAGCCTTTTTTCAATCTCGCTCTTTTGTGTGCTGTCAAGAAGCTGTATTCCTTTGTCTGTGAGAATGGTTGAGCAACGACCAAGCACTATTTCTGGAGCACCTTTGACGTGTATATGCTGGTCTGTAACTGCAACATTGGAAGAATGGCCTATCGTGGCCATGTACTTCCTTTCTGTTGAGAAAGTGAGTTGTGGTCTATGACAAAGCTTTCGCGTTCTGCCATATAATTAAGACCTTTTTCATCAAGCCACAAAAGAAGTGCACCTTCTGTTGGATTCCCAAGCGGTTTGACTACTTCACCAGCTTTCTTGCTGAGATGTGCCGTTGTGTTTCCAGCTATTGCTTCAATTAGAAGTTTTTCTGACTCCATGGCAGAACTTTTTGTGAATGTTTTATCTTTGATAGCTGTAAAATCTAGATCAAAGACTCTCATTTCATTCAGTGTAAGAGTTCCTGTTTTGTCAGAACATATAACAGTAGCGGCTCCTATAGTCTCACAAGCGTGCATGCGGCGCACCAAGTTATTTTCGGCCATCATTTTGCGCATACTGTAAGCAAGGCTGAGCGTAACACTCATAGCCAAACCTTCTGGAACAGCCACTACAATGATAGTGACCGAAATCATGAAATACTTCAGTAACTCTTCAACTGCTGCTGCAGGAAGCCACTTGCTTGGCTCAAGTGGAAGTATGCCAGCAAAATAGAAGCCCAAAACAGCCAAACCAAATACTACTCCACCTAAAAGAAAAGATTTCACCCATCCTACAAAAGAATCATTCTCAAGCCATTCAGGCGGTGAAGTCTCTCTTCCAGCCAGTTCAAACCCATCATAGACAACAGGTAGCCATACACGAACAAGTGCTACACTCACACCAGAAACTAGAACTCCTGTAAATATCCAATTCTCTGTGCTTAGTACCAGCTCTTGTTTTATTACACTCCTGATCACAAGTGCTACATAGATAAGCACTGCTATTGAAAAGCCTACTACACCTATTATTTTGCTCAAACGCTCAAGCTGAATATTGAGAGGAGTCTCTTCTTCAGTCTCTTCTGCTGCGGCTCTTGCAGTCTTGCCAATCTCTGTTGAATCTCCAACAGCAGTCAACTCTCCTACACCGTGACCATCTGACACCATAGTGCCTCGTAAAAGTTTGTCAGGTGGATAGGTAGCTTCTGCAGCAACAGATTCTGGGACATTATCTTTAGAATATTTTGTTACAGGAACAGATTCTCCTGTTAGACGGGATTCATCAATTTGAAGTGAAACTGCTTCCAAGACTTGGACATCAGCAGGAACTTCTTCACCTGCTTCAATAAGTACTATGTCTCCAACCACTAAGTCTTTACGAGCAACGGTGATGTACTGGCCGTCCCGGATTACTTTGACAGGTACATCATCACTAACTTTGTTGAGAATATCAAACTCTTGATTTGCTCTGTACTCATTGAGAAAAGCAAGTACAGTGGCCAACAGTATCGCAATGACAATTCCAATACCCTCCAAATACTCGCCGTGAGTGATGCCAACACCTATGGCAATGACGGCAGCT
>JAEUQL010000763.1 GCA_016789295.1 Blastocatellia bacterium
AGAATCTTCTCATTTATCTCTATAGATCTTTGTAACAGAGGCTCTGCTTCAGCAGATCTATTTTCTTTATTGTAGACTTCTGCCAGGTTATTTAGAGTTGTTGCTACATTTATACTATCTTTGCCCAACAACTTCTCTTCTATCTCCAAAGACCTCTTAAATAGTGGTTCGGCCTCTTTGTACCTCTTCTGGCTACTGTAAACTCCTGCAAGATTATTGAGTGCAGTTGCTGTACTATAGTGATCGTTACCAAAGAGTTTTTCTGATATTTCTAGGGAACGCTTAAACAGTGGTTCTGCTTCGCTCATCTTACCTTGACTGACGTAAAGACCACCCAGGTTATTGAGAGCAAGTGCTATAGCAGGATGGCCATCACCCAATGCCTTCTCACCATCTACCAGTGCAATTCTGAGAAGAGGTTCTGCCTGCAGATATTTACCCTGTTTGCTGTAGACGTCTGCTAAATTATTGAGGCTAGCCAGTGTGTCAGGGTGTTGTTTGCCAAGCTTCTTCTCATTGATGCCCAAAGCCCTTGCGAAAAGCGGTTCGGCCTCTTCGTAGCGACCTTGTTCGGCATATATTTCTGCCAAATTGTTCAACACTATTGCTGCCCTAGAATGGTCACGCCCTAGAGTCTTTTCAACAATACCCAAAGACCTCTTAAACATCAGCTCTGCTTCTGTATATCTTTTTTGGGCTGAATATACTTCTGCTAGATTATTGAGGGCTGTAGCTGTTGCAGAGTGATCTTTTCCAAATACCTTCTCAATTACATCTACAACCTTCTTAAAAAGAGGCTCTGCTTCGTCATAGCGTTCTTGTCTTCTGTAAAGGTTTGCCAGCTTTGCCATAGCCAGCACAGCTTCTGGACTCTCTGGACCAAAAGATGTCTCTTTCTCTTTTACTTCTTTCTCAGCACGTGCAACTTCTGGATCTTCAGTCCCTTGAAAGCCCGAAGACATTTTAACCACTTCAAAATAGGCTCCAAACATCAGAAAAGTTATTGATAGTAGAAAGATTCTAATAAAGCTCTTTTTTAGTATAGGTAGCATATATACTCCTGAAATAGACTAGTAGTTGTAAAGTTTGTGTAGCTTACTTCTAATATTGAGCAAAAATAGTTGGGAGTTTCTCTTGTAGATTGTCAGGATTTATCGGTCTTGATGCAACATATATAGCCGAAAGGTAGCCATCAAATGCAAGTCTTAACTTAGACTGAAGGCTGCTAAGACTTGCATTTACGTCTCTACTCGTAGCTAATTACACCATAGTCATCAGTTCCTGCATATAAAATCTTCTTGGTAGGGTCTAACATAAAACAGTTGATGTAAGGATAAGAGTTATTGACTATAAGATCTTTGTTGATGTCATACCAACTGTTGCCTCCATCTATGCTTTTGAATATCCCATTACCTGAAGCACCAACATAGATAACCTTTGCTTGACTGTCTATTAGTATCGTCTGGACACTAGCTCCAAACACCCCTGAAACTCCTCGAAATCCGTTGTTTATAGTAACCCATGTCTGTCCTCCATCAACACTTTTATAGATACCACTTTGATTGCTACCGGCATAGATGGTTTCTGGTGATGATGGGTCAATGGCTATAGTTCTAAGATACTGATCTACCATACCTTTATTATATGACTGCCAGGTTATCCCTCCATCGACACTTTTGTAGACTCCTGCTCCATAAGAGGCTGCATAGATTACTTTACTGTCTGCTGGACTTATTTGAAGACTAGTAATCCCAACTGCTGGCTGAAAGAGTTTAACAAAGTTTTTTCCCCCGTCTTCACTTTTGAAGATACCATATGTATTACTGATGTTAGCTCCAGCTATATATATTATGTTTGTGTTAGCCGGATCTATAGATATAACATTGACATAGGTACAGGCTTCTTCTTCTGAAGGTGATTTAGCTGCTACTCTGACCCAACTCTCTGCTCCATTGGTGGTTTTATAAAGTCCATTACCTTTTGTAGCAACATAAACTGTATCTGGAGATGT
>JAEUQL010000764.1 GCA_016789295.1 Blastocatellia bacterium
TGCATATCTTATGGGATTTTCTTGTCTCCAAGTTGGATTCTGCTCCCAGACTGGCCCACCATTGGTTACTTCTCTTGAGTATATAGTGTCACTAGTCCCCCACTGGGATTCGAGATTAATAAGTCCGGCATGACTAATCAAACATTTATAGCGAGTAGTTGTAGCTTGCAACCAGTTGGCAAGATGGCCACCATAGCTCGCACCTCCAGCAGCTACACGGTCTGGATCGATAAATTTGAACTGTTTGATAGCTTCTTCTACTGCTTGATTTAGGTCATCGCCTGCCGGTGATAGCGGATTACCTTTAAGAGCACGTGAAAACTCCTCACCAAAACCTGTTGATCCTGTGTAGTTTGTTAGCAGTACTACATAACCAGGCTGTGCCATCAAATGGTAGTTCCATCTGATGACAAACTGGTCTCGCCACATACTGTAAGGCCCTCCATGAATAACTGAAAATAGAGGATATTTTCTGTTTTCATCAAAGTTTGGAGGAAGTGCAATCATATTGTGGACTTTTTTTCCTGCCTTGTTGGTAAACCAGAAATGTCTGACTGGCTGCCAATCGATTTCTGCTACAGCCTTGGCATTAAAATCAGAAAGAGAGGTGTGCCCACCTTTCCTTATATCGATCTTTACCACTTCTGGAGGATTTACAGCACTTTCCCAGTTTGCAATTAGAGTTAATGGAGACTTGTCGGAGATGGTAAGATTGGTGTAGCACCCACTAGACGTCTCGAATAACTGTTTTACTTCACCTCCACTTACTGACAAAGAATAGAGCTTTTCATGCCCTGAGTCTTCTGCAAGAAGATAGATGATTGCTGAATCTGGAGTGATTACAAAATTAGAGACTGACCGGTCAAACGTTTTTGTAACTATTTGTGGATCAGTTACTTCTGGCCAATTTACTTTTGCTATTTTATCGTGGTTGTAGGTGGCAGAATTGTTCTCGTTGTAATTAAAAAGTAAAAATTGACCATTTGGACTAAATATTGGTTTAGAAGCTGAGAATCCATCTTTTGTTAATTTTTTTGGTTCACTTCCTGTAACAGCTACTTGATAGATGTGTAGATCAGGTTCGTCATAAGCGGCACGGTTTCTACTGGTAGTAGCAACAAAGAGTATCGACTGGCCATCTGGAGACCATTCTGTGTCAAGTTCTTCAGAAGAGAGTACGGCTTTACCAGAGTAGCCAGATTCGCCAACAAGTTTGGTAGAAGCAAGAAGGTCTTTGGCTTTGGCTTTGGGTTCGGCGTCTTGGACAAATAGGTGTGTTTGCATATCATCGAGCCACTTGTCCCACTGTCTAACAGGAAAGCTGTTATAGACACGTGCTCTATATTTTTGTGCCTTTCTTTCTGCAGCAATCTTTTTATTCTCTTCGTCGTCTTTTGCTCCTGGATAGACCGTGCTTGTAAAGGCTATCTGCTTGCCATCGGGACTCCATCGGGGAGAGCGTGCTCCAGTAGAGAGTGAAGTAAGGCGAACGGCTTCACCTCCAGTTATGTCTATCGAGTATATTTGTGCTACTTCATCGCCTTCACGTTTTGCAGAGAAGGCTACTTTTTGGTTATCTGGACTCCAAGCAATGCCGCTTTCACCGCTTTTACTGGAGGTTAACCGGCGTGGTTTACTGCTGTTTTCTGTAGAAACGAGCCAGAGATCTGAACTCTGCTCTTTCTCTTCGTATGCAGGTTCTGCTACAGCAAAGACTGCCCACCGTCCATCTGGACTTACTTGAGGGGCACCAACACGTTTCATTTGCCACATGGTAGCGTGGCTAAGGGGTTGTTTGTTAGTGCCACTCTGCGCTAATGTTTGCATAAAAAGAACTACTATTATTAAAAGAGACGCTGCAAGTTTCATCCCAAGGTTTCTCCTGATCGAATATAAGTATGTTTAGGATAAAGGATGTTAGCTTCAGTATTTAGGACAGTGCAATGAATAATGAAGAGTTGAAGCAAGAAGTTTACCGGTACTGGAATAAGCAGTCCTGTGGAACC
>JAEUQL010000765.1 GCA_016789295.1 Blastocatellia bacterium
GTTCTTTTTTAAGGGCGTCAATATCTGACAGACGGCTATTTGGAGCAGTAATTTCAGCAAAATCTTTCAACCGATTGGTACCCAAAAGCAGAGAAAAACACCATCTATCTTCAGCTTGCCAACTATAGAGTTCGTAGCCTTTCATAGATGGTACAGAAGATATTTCTATATCTCCTATCTTCTTGTTGTTTACCCAAGCGCTATAAAATCCAACTGGATATCTATTCAAGTCAATTTTTGCTTCAAAAGGTGCAACTATCATGACGCAAACAGAACTTGGTTCAACAACACTGTAAACATTTATATCGATCCTGTTACCTTTTGATTGAGTTTCAAAGACCCGCAAATGGTGACAGACGGTTGGCAAGTGGCCTTTTAGTACTAGTTTGTATTGTTGTGGAAAGCTTTCTAACACTACTATTTCTTTAGATTCAAGAGTTACTATGTCACGTTTGAGAAACTTGTCATTCTCTTGTGGCAAGTACGGATTTGCAATCTGCATATTACCTTCTTTCTTCTCATCTGAAGGTTTAACAAAAGAAAGTGTTGTTGAAGATTGTAATGGAGGAAAAAGATACCAAATGGTAAATAGGATAAAGAGTAGTCTTAGCATAATGACCTCCGGCTATTTTTATAGACTATAGTTTTTGTTGAAAGTTTCATTTATTACAAAAGTGTTTGCTTATTTAAAAGATACTTGTTTGCTTAATATGTTTGATCTATACTTTCGGTCACTTTATGGACAGTTTATGAAAAGAGAGGATATTTTATGAAGAAGATCCTGCTTCTGCTCTTCTTTGCAGTTTTTACATCTTTTGATGCTTATGGGCAGTGTGTAACTTGTGAAGTATCAGTTGTAGACTCACTGATGACCTGTGTACCCACAGAGAGAGGTGCCAAAACCTGCATGACTGAAGATAGGCGCGATTCATGCATACTGAGAGGTGTTTGTGGCATCCTTCGTCGCCCAAAAGACCAGATCATTTTAGAAGATCCTGTAATCAGCAGCTTGTCTGTGACAAACCAACTAGCAAAAGTAAATCCAAGGTTTGCATCTACTCTTACACTCTTAGCAAGACAGCAAACAATCATAGATGATATAGGATCATCAAGGGTATTTTGGACTCCTGGACAGATGCACTATGAAGATTATGAAAATTTTGTCCTTGATAAGAAAGATCAACAGCTTGACAGCAGCTTAGCCAACAGAAGCCGAGAAGCTCTTTCTCAAGGTTACACAGCTTTGACTTATGAACTCTACTTTGAACCCTCTTCGGACAATGAAGGTTATTTGCTACTAAAAGTTTCGACAGGAACGATGCTAGATCCAGCACATACACAACTGAGAGTGAAGGTTACACGTATAGAAAACTCTAAAGTTTGGAGAATAGTTTCTTGGAGTCTGTAATTGACATCTTGCTAACAGTCTAGGGGGTTGAAGTCTGAACTAAACCTTCCCCCAAAATTCTTTGCTTATCCCATCACCAATTCCGAACGCATAACAAGCTTTCTACGCTTTTCATATGCTTGTCGAACAATCTCTACATCTTCAAGATAGATTGGAAGTTCTTCTAGCAAAAGTGCCTGTGGGCCATCACAGAAAGCCTTTTCGGGTGTTGGATGAAAATCTACTAGTACCATGTTTGCACCAGCTATAATGCCTTGTGCAGTAACGTGATATAGATCTGAAATGCCATCAGATGAAAGCTCTCTACGACCAACCGAGTGTGAAGGGTCTATACAGACTGGCATTCTGGTTAAGCGCTTGACTACTGGAACTTGACCAAAATCCACTAGATTGCGGTGTGGTTCGCTCAAGTGTGTTTTGACTCCGCGCAAACAGAAAATAATATTGCGGTTGCCTTCGCTGGCGATATATTCACAAGCATTAAGCGACTCTTCCAAAGTTATACCCATTCCACGCTTAAACAGCACAGGAAAATCCTGTTGTTGTCCAACATACTTGAGAAGCTCAAAGTTTTGTGCGTTGCGAGTACCTATC
>JAEUQL010000766.1 GCA_016789295.1 Blastocatellia bacterium
ATCCGAGGCTACGGGCACGTGCAGCCGTCCCTCTGTTTATAACGTCTTGAAGTATGTTTGTAATGATGTAAGAGACTTCGGCTCTGATGACCTGCTTCGATTTTGGGCTGTTTTGAAATATGGTCTTTCCGTTGGAGTCTGTTATGCGGCTTACTGAAATTGTATCGTAGCGAACTCCAAGATTTGGAAACGCTGTATATGCTGATGCTATCTCAAGAGGAGTTGCTTCACTAACACCCAACGCGATAGATGGAAAAGGTTGTGGTTTTGGAAGACCCATCTCTTCGGCCATTTTTGCAACGCGCCAGTAGCCTGTCTGTTCGGCTACACGGACAGTTACAACATTGAGAGATTTTGTCAATCCTTGTCGTAGATCGACCATTTCGTTAGAGTAGGCCATCCCAAAGTTGTCTGGTTCATAAGTCTGGTTGTCACCATAAACAAAAGTCTCTTTTGCATCAAGAAACTTGGTTGCTGGAGTAATTATCTTGTCTCGTTCTTCCTCAAAGGCAGTGTTTAATGCTGCTGTATAGACAATCGGTTTGAATACAGACCCTGGTTGACGACGCGCCTCAGTGGCGCGGTTGAGTTGGCTTGCACTGTAGTCACGGCCTCCTACCATCGCTACTATCTCACCATTCTTAGCATTGATAGCAATAAGTGCAGCCTGTAGAGATCCTGGTTTGTATCGTTTGCCATAGTCTTTCTCTATCTGTGCCAGACCATCGCGGACAGCTTTGTCAGCAGCTCGTTGCAACTCCATGTCGATTGTTGAGTAGATTCGGAAGGAGTCTTGAGAAAGCTTCTTACTTCCTAAAATGTCATTAACCTGCAGTTGTAGATAATCAAGAAAGTAAGGGGCTTCTGCATTGCTGCTTGCAGACTTTGGTCTAACACCAAGTTCTACTTTCTTTGCAGCATCTGCTTCTTCTTGGGAAAGTTTTCCTGCAACAACCATTGCTTCAAGCACTTGGTCTCTACGATCTTTTGCTCGTGCTTTTTGAGAGAAAGGTGAGTAGTAGCCAGGGCCACGAATTATTCCAGCAAGAAAAGCAGACTCTGCAAGCGTGATTGTGGATATATCTTTGTTGAAGTAGAATTTTGCCGCTTCTCCCATTCCATTTATTGAATAACTTCCGTCTTGACCCATGTATATCTCGTTGCAATACATCTGAAATATCTGTTCTTTAGAAAGACGGGTTTCTAAAAGAACGGAGATAAAAGCTTCGGAAAGCTTTCTTTTCAATGTTCTTTCAGATGTTAGAAAGAAGTTTTTAACAAGCTGCTGTGTAACAGTAGAGCCACCTTGATGGACATTGCCTTCTTCGACGTTGCGCCATATCGCTCGAAAAAGCCCTCGAAAATCTATTCCTGGGTGGTCAAAAAACCTTCTGTCTTCAATAGAGATTATTGCATCAACCAAATTTTTGGGAAGATCTTTGTAATCTACTATCTTTCTCTTTTCTCGTTCCTGATTTATTGATGTTAGTAGTTCAGGTTCTATTAAAGAGGTAGGAACAATCTTTTTTTGTGTAACATCGTAGATTGAGCTTATTTTCTGACCATCGTCTGAGTATTTGATATTGATCTTTGAAAAGATTGGGCTGCCATCAATTATCCCTGTGTTACTTGGCTCTATTTCCAGTGTGTTACCTTTGACAGAATAGTGTCCACGGTTGCGGTCGCGCTGCTTATCATCTCCCAAATAGCCTATTCTCTGAAAGTAGCCTATCAGGTCGGTTCTTTTAAATTTCTGTCCTTGCTTCAAGGTCACAGGTGCAGTGTATATTCCTGTAGTTCTAACGAATATATCTCCTTGCAGTTTGGCGTCTATCATCTCTGTGAAAAGCACATAGTAGTAGGAAAAGACAACGGTTGTGGCTAAAACGATCAGTCCGAGTAGAAAAACCAGGCGGGGTGTAAATATACGTCTCCACAAACTTTTGCGTTTTGGTGTTACTTTCTGATTTCCAATATTCTTCATTGTTTATCTC
>JAEUQL010000767.1 GCA_016789295.1 Blastocatellia bacterium
TTAGGGCGCAAGATCAATTCACTTTTACCAATGTTGACGCTCATTTCTGATAGCTCTAGTCTTTCAATTTTAGACTTGGTAAAACTAAGCTTAAGATTACCATCATTAACATGAAGCTCTACAGAGAACGAATTTGTAGAACCTTTTTCTCCTGTCTTAGAAAACATTTGATCAACAGAGGTAAATTTTACGTTAGGTCCATTTAGAAGTAAGGGTCCAGGGTCATAGCTAGATTCAAGTGTCTGCTTAAGAAGTAATAGCGGTTGAACAATACTCGATTTTCCCGAACTGTTTGCGCCTGCAAGAATAGTCAGTGGACGTACCTCTACAGACTGTTTTTGCACAATAGATTTGTAGCCAGATATGGATATTTTAGTGATAGGTTCTAGTCCATTTTTTCGCTTAGACTTTTTGCTTTGAGAAGACATACTAGATAAACTTTATTCCTACTCATCCTTAAATTTGTTGAGCACTTTATGTGAGCCATGGCCGTTGAGTTTTGCCCTCTTGTGCATATCTGCTTGAACAACATACTTCTCTTTTATTTCTAACAGTAGCTTTTTAATATATTGTAGGCGTGTTTTGGTAGAAAATATTTCCATAAACTCCTGTTTAACATCGTCTTTGAGTCTAATGCTTGAAGCTATAGTAAAAGAAAGCTCTTCTGCAGATTCTGGGAGATCCGGTAACTGTTCTTCATTCAACTCTCTTAAAGCATCTGCAACTTGCTCATAAAGAGTTTTGATCTCTATTATGAGTCCTGTAGGCTCTTGCTCTTCTAGGTCATCTTGTAATACCTCAACTTCTGCTATTAGATAAGGTTTCTCTTCTATATATTCCAAAACTCTAAATCTCATTCCACCTGCTGTTAAGATATTCATTCGTCCTTCTTCTAGTGGAACAACTGCCATTATCTGAGCAATCCCACCTATCATTCCAATAGGTGGTGGCCACTCACTTCCTTCTTTCTGGTAAGTAATACCAAAAACTTTGTCAGTGTCCAAGCACCGACGTATCATCAATTTGTATCGTTCTTCAAAGATATGTAGTGGTAACAAAGAGCCTGGCATCAGTACTAAAGGCAGTGGAAAGAGCGACAGTTGCCGCTTTGTAACAAAGTTCTCTGACGACATACTTATCTACTCTCCTACCCTCAGCACTGCAAGAAAGGCTTCTTGTGGAATCTCTACGCGCCCAATCTTCTTCATTCGCTTCTTGCCTTCTTTCTGCTTCTCTAAAAGCTTGCGCTTACGTGTTATATCTCCACCATAACACTTAGCAAGTACATTCTTTCCCATTGCTTTAACAGTTTCACGAGCTATTATCTTGTTAC
The DNA here is from genome assembly GCA_016789295.1 of Blastocatellia bacterium. Classification (GTDB taxonomy): domain Bacteria; phylum Acidobacteriota; class Blastocatellia; order Chloracidobacteriales; family JADJPF01; genus JAEUQL01. The sequence continues at coordinate 1,334 of JAEUQL010000767.1, forward strand.
CTATAGCAGCTTGTATTGGAACTTCAAAGAGTTGACGCGGAATCAATTCTTTCATTTTTGAAACAAGCGCACGACCTTTGCTGTAAGCACCATCTTGATGCACAATGAGCGAGAGTGCATCAACAGGATCTCCTGATACTAGAACATCTAGCTTAACAAGCTTTGACTCTTGATAACCGGCCAAGTGGTAGTCGAGTGAAGCATAGCCACGCGATACAGACTTTAGACGGTCATAGAAATCGAGCACTATCTCATTTAGTGGTATGTCATATGTCAACATCACACGAGTCTGGGTTATATACTCGAAGTTCTTCTGAACTCCACGCTTCTCTTCAAGCAACTTGAGAATCGGTCCCAAAAAACCATCGTTGGTCATAATAGTTGCTGTGATGATAGGCTCTTCTACTTTTGCAATTCGGCTTGGATCTGGAAGTTTTGCAGGACTGTCAACCTCATTCATCTCACCATCTGTAGTGTAAACCCTGTAACGTACTGATGGAGCAGTGGTTATAAGTTCAAGTGAAAACTCTCTTTCAAGCCTCTCTTGCACTATCTCCATGTGTAACAACCCAAGAAAACCACATCTGAACCCAAAGCCTAATGCCAATGAAGTTTCAGGTTCATAGAAGAAAGAGGAGTCGTTGAGCCTCAAT
>JAEUQL010000768.1 GCA_016789295.1 Blastocatellia bacterium
ATGTGTATGAGCCACCACTTCTCTTTCCCTTTCTTTGTCCACACTTTCACTAGTTTATCTGCTATTCTCTTGCCCGTTTCTCCTTCTGGATGGATCTGGTACAGTTCCTGTTCCAAAAACTCATGTGGTCTTGTCCAGTCTACTTTATTGTAGGCTTTCGGAAAGAAGAACTTCATAAACTCTGGCAAGAACTTCTCTATCAACTCTTTCCAAGGTGAGTCTTGCTCTTCTCTATCGTTTTTAAGTTTTATCTCTTCTGACATAAAAGTATCCGTCCTTAATATTGTTCTTATTCTTAATAGATACATTTCTTGTCTACTTTCCGTCAGAATTTCTCCAGGTTTGGATAGAAGTTACTCTTACCTAAGATAATTCTAGATCTTCTTTTTGTGATCGCTTACAATTGGTACAACTAGCTATGTCCCATCAATAAAAAGGTTGTCAGTATGTATAAAAAGATAGATCTCGTCATTGTTACCTCTACACAGGATGAATTAACAGCTATTTTGAACCTTAAAGAAGGTGGAAAAGAAGCTTGGAAGTCCCACCAAACCAGAGAAAAGTTCACCTACTACTTAACAGACCTGTCGATCACCAATACAGAGACCATCTTTGTCAAAGTTATTGCTCAATGGACTGGAGGAACTACTGCTGCTGCAATCACTGGAGCCAATATTCTTAATGATAGTATTCCTCGTCTTGCCTGCATGGTGGGTGTTTGCTCAGGACGTGTTGCCAAATCAGTAGAGATTGGTGATGTGATCACAGCTAGTCAGGCTTTTAGTCGCGATGTTGGAAAGATGAAAGACAAGAAGCTAGAACCAACTCTACAAGTCTCTCCTATACAACCTTATCTTCAACAATGGCTGCAAGATTTTAATCAAAATAACAGAGATTGGACAAATGATATCAAATCCCAGAAACCATTCTCTTTCAGATATCAGAAAGAATGGCTTCTATTTCAACTTTACAGTAGCGAACTGCTTGATTTGATAGCTTCTGAAGAGACTACTATCAACTGTCCCAATTGGAGCGAAGTAGTAGCACTACTTGAGAGTGAAGAGATGGTAACTTCGAAGGTTGAAATCACTGATAAAGGCCGAGGTCAGATCCTTACCTATCGTCTTCGCTATCGTCAGTTTGCTGCAAAACCAGATCGGGCAAAACCAGAGGTGCATTATGGCTCGATAGCTAGTGGAAGTAGCGATGTAGAAGACCATAACATCTTTGATGAGCTTGCAGAAAGAGATAGAAACGTTATTGCACTTGACAAAGAGTCGGCTGCATTCTTGCAAGCTTGCAATGTAAAAAATGTTGCGCTGCCTGCTTTTGTAATTAAAGGAGTTGCTGACTATGCAGATGGCCATCAGGATGAAGCTTCGCGTCGTTATGCTGCAGAGTCGGCTGCAAAATACCTTTTCCACTTCGTCAAAGAAGTCTTTCCCAGACTAAAGCAGGCTGAAAAAGAGATTGCAAAGTGGAAAATTCCTGCTGAGACCCAGTACTTCACAGGTAGAGAAGAGATAATCGAGCAGCTACACAATGAGCTAAAAGCTTCTGGTAAGGCTGCATTGACACAGGCTATTGCAGGGCTTGGTGGTGTTGGCAAAACTCAGACTGCACTTAGATATGCCAATCAATTCAGAGAAGAGTACACACACGGTTTCTTGATCAGGGCTTCCAGTCATTTAGAAATGCTCTCTGGATATCGTGATATGGCCAAAGAACTCGGTCTTTATGGAGAGAAGGACGACGAGATAATCAACAGCGTCAAACTCTGGTTTGAAAGAGAGGAAGGATGGTTGCTGATAGTTGATAATGCAGACGATCCAGCCGACCTTAAAGAACTTTTTCCTACAAAATATAATGGTCACATCCTCATTACTTCGAGAAACCAGAATATTGATGAAGAGCTTGAAATCGAAAAAACTCTCCCTTTACCAGTTTTGACAGAAGCAGAAGCTATCAAATTCTTCCTTGATC
>JAEUQL010000769.1 GCA_016789295.1 Blastocatellia bacterium
ATGAGAAACTAACAAAATACGAACCTATTGCTGTCAAGCAAAGCTTTGGTGGTGGTGTTGGCTCAGCATGTCTCCCAAAAGTTTTTGGTGAATCAGTGTTGAACTGATTTTATTAGTTCAGAGATATCCTTTTCAGAAAATGAATAATCAAGGAAACGATTTTCATTTTTCGGATGTAGTCCAAGCTGAATCTTTTCAAACTCTTTTTGAGCTTTTATAAACTCTTCCAGAGCTTCTACTTTTCTTCCTTGTTCGACTAAAGCCTCTCCCAATCCTTTTCTAACCTGTCCAACTCCCAAGTAGTCCTCATATCCAAGCTCAGCAGATAACAACATAAATGCTCTATAAGCTTTTTCAGCAAGAACATATTTTTTGGCTAGGCCATAGATTTTGCCTTCATAAGAGTAGATATTTATTAAGCTCTGTTTTCTGGCCAGTGGATCGGCAACTTTTGCTAGATCCAAGGTCTTTGCCTCTTCAATCAATACTATAGCTTTTGCTGTATCTTCTTGTTTTGCAATAATTGCAGCTAGAGTCGCTTTTATGACTGCCCCGTAAACCCAAAACTCGTTTTTTTCGCAAACGTCTACGGCTCTTTCTAGATACTCGATTGCAAGGTGTGGACTATCAAAACCCGTCGCAGCACGTCCAGCAGTCTGTAAAAACTGAGAAGTGAAGGCAGGAAGATTGTATTTGAAACTTCCTTCTAAACCCTGAAAGCTCTCAACAAAAGCTCTTTCATTAAAGCCAGCAGTAACATAGATCTGTGAGCTTAAGAGCAGTGGATAAAGAGAGAATTTTTCAGCATCAATCTTTTGACATATTTCTATACATTCCTGGAGCTTTCTTACTGCTTCTTGCTCTTTGCGTTCCAAAACATTAAGTTGAGCATCCCAAAGAAGTTGCTGAGCATAGTTGAAAAGATAGCTCTTCTCTTTTGCTACATTTTGCTGATTGTTTAGCTCTACTCTTGCTTGTTGAAGATTTCCAGCCTTTGAAAGAAACTTGACAAGCAGAAATGATACTGTTTGCTCATCTGCAACAGCACCGTGTCTAACAAATGCTTCTTTTGCTTTGTAGAGTCTGTCGATTGAATCTTGAAAGTGATCGATGGCTATAACTTTGGATACCTCTTCGGTTTCTAGGCGTGCTTCTAGCAACTCTTTTGCAGCATCAACTGAAAGCTTTGAATAGAACTCAACCTGATCTATTCCTACTTTCTCATTGCTATCTTTCATCATCAGAGTTGCTACAGAATCGGTAAGCTTTAACTCCTGTTGCGCCTCTGTATTCTTTCCTTCAATCAACAGCAGAAGATAAGAATTTAAGAAGCTGTTGAACTTTTCGTAGTGTGTAGCTTCAACTTTTGCAGGACTGTTGATAGCCTCTTGAAGTTTCGTAACTTTCTTTTCTATCAGTGATCTACTTGCTTGATCTACAGGTAGTTTCAAGTAATTTTCATAGTCTTCAAGGGCTTTTGCTGGCAGATTGAGTTCTTCGGCTGCTTCACCACGTGCAAGAAGGGAAAGATGGTCTTGAGGCTGTTTTTTTAGTTTCCTTGAAGCTCCTTCATATTGATTGGCAAGCTTCATTATCTCTTGTCCAGTCTTTCTTTTATTAACTTGAAGCTCTTGTTTAGCTACTCCATCTTGTTTAGCAATACCAACTCTCTTTGCATTGTAGTTACGGATCAAAACACTAACCATTAACACTGCTATGATTACTGACACTACGAGCGATACAGTTACTACAACTTTCTTATTTGCTACAGTTGCTATATTTCTTGCATTGATTGAGCTTAGCTGTTTCTTTATGTCTGCAATCTTGCTAGCAAGAATGTTCGGTTTCTTTTGACTGGGGCTATTTTCTATGTCTCTTATCTTGATGCTTTTTGGTGTAGAGCCTCCTGATGACCCTATCCTTGCTTTTAGTCTGTTCAGTCTTGTTTCCTGTTTACACTTTTCACATCTGTTTCT
>JAEUQL010000076.1:0-3424 GCA_016789295.1 Blastocatellia bacterium
GCTTGTCAAATGCAGTAGCAGCACCTCTGCCTTATATCTCCAGACCAGCAGCAAGTTTTGCAACACAAGAAGTTCAGCAGGCTCTATATCCAAAAGATTTCAATGTATTTACCTTTTCTGATGACCGAATACTCATAACTATGGCTGCGCTAAATCTAGCTGGTTATGACTATGAGAGTGATGGAAAGTTCTCTGCACTAAGAGCACAAATGAGAGAAGATTTAAAGACTACTGATCCTGCTCTAGTTGCTAAAATGCAGTCTTTTTACAGATCTCACCGTTCATCGGCCAGGGAAGAGATAGCACAAGTTTCACCATACATAGGGCTTGCACTCTGTCTCGGTAATGCTCCAGCATTTGAGACTCCACCACTTGTTGAGAAGCTTCCTCTTGATGTGCGTGATGTGATAGATTTTGTTCCTTTGCTGAGAGAGTTTTATGGACGCTCTGCTATAAAAGAGTTACTGCCAAAGTACAAGACATCGCTAGAAAATCTGAGGCTTGAGTACGAGCGTGCTGCAGGTGTTGTTCTTTATGAAACAATATCTTATCTGCACACACAGCCTATATTGTTTTTACCTCCAGCACCTATCTTCTCTCCAGATGAAGAGATGAGTACAGACAAGCAGAAACAGAAAGAAGAGGAGAATAGAGAGAGTAAGGAGAATAGAGAGAAGAAGGCTGCGCAATTGACCCAACCACGCATGCGCCGGCTGCTGATATTTCTCAATCCATTTGCTCCTGCAGGTTCTATCATTCAAAGGAATGATGTCTTAAATGGTACAGACACTAGTGTGCAGAGGCGGCTTGGAGATGACTACTTCATAGTAGCTTCCGAGCAGTCACTCAGAGAATATGTCAGATACGGCTTTCTGAGGTTTGTTTTAGACCCTATAGTTGGCAAAAGAACTGTTGAAATAGCGAACCTGAGAGAGAAGATTGCTTCGTTGCTTGAAAACTTGCCGCAAGCAAAAGAGAAAGCCAAGAGAAATGTTTATGAAGTAGTAGGTGATTCACTAGCTAGAGCTGCCAGTCTACGCATCATTGCAGTTGCTAACAGATCTAGTTTTACAGAGGATGAAGCCGCTTATCTGCTTAGCCAATATTATGAGCAAGGTGCCGTTCTTGTATTTCATTTCTACAATGGTTTGCAGGGACTTGAAAGAGTTGGGATAGATGTTAAAGAGTTTGTAGAACCGTATTTAAACAATATCGACTTTGCTCGTGAGGCAAAGCGTTTGGAAGAGACTAAAGAAGCGCGGCTACGCTTTGAGAAAAAACGGCTAGAACAGCGTCAAGCAGTAAAATCTATTGTTGACCTAGACGATCTGATCAAGCGACGTCAGTACGATCAGGCGCGGCAAACAATAGAGCAGATGCTACAGCAGCAGCCAAACAACGCAAGAGCACTTTTTGCCCTTGCACAGATAAACAACAATCAGCCGAGTAAGGTAGAACTGGACGAAGATTCTACAGAAGAAGAGAAGATTTCTGCTCAAGAAGAACGCCTTAGCCGATCAGTAAAACTTTACAGGGAAGCTATAGCTGCTGTTACTGTAGAAGAACAGTGGATAGCTTCACAATGCCACGTATTGATAGGACGAATATTAGACTTTGTCGAGCAACGCCAAGCTGCAATCAGTGAATATGAGAAAGCCATAAAAATTGGCGATATTCCAAAAGGTGCATACAAAGAAGCTCTAGAAGGAAAGCAGAGACCTTACACTCCTTCTGGTCAAAAACAGTAACTCTTCAATCAGCAAAGCGAGGTGCCAAATGTCGAGCACACTCCACTACCCTCCTGGTTTGAGTAGTAAGCCACTTTGGGGGAACTTTTGGCTCTTTCGCCGTGATTCCATAGGTTTTTTGACAGAAGCTGCAAAGAAATATGGCGATATATGCTATCTCAACCTTGGTCCTGCAGAGTTCTTTCTTGTAAACCATCCAGACTATATTAAAGAGATTCTTGTAACCCAACAGAAGAATTTTGGCAAAGGTAGGGGCTTGCAAAGAGCCAAACTCTTTCTTGGAGAGGGACTACTGACCAGTGAAGGTGAGTTTCACCGACGTCAACGCAGACTAGCCCAACCAGCTTTTCATCGTCAGAGAATAGCTAGCTATGGCAATGTAATGGTAGATTATGCAGAGCGTATGCGTGATAGTTGGCAGTCTGGCACTACAATAGACATTGCCGATGAGATGATGAAAGTTACTATGTTTATAGTAGCCAAAACGCTCTTTGATGCAAATGTAGAAGGTCAAGCAAGCGAGATAGGCCAGTCTCTAACTGCCCTTGTACATGCATTCAACTTCATACTGATACCTTTTACAGAACTTCTCGATAAGCTCCCTTTCCCAGTTCCAGGACTAAATCGTCTCCAGAAAGCAAAAGAGCGGCTTGACGTTCTGATCTATCAGATAATCGAGGATCGTCGTCGTTCTGGTGAAGACCGAGGAGACCTTCTTTCAATGCTCTTGCTTGCTCAGGATGAAGAAGGGACAGGCGGTATGACTGATCTGCAACTGAGAGATGAATTGATGACTATATTTCTTGCAGGTCACGAAACTACAGCAAATGCTTTAACTTGGACATGGTATCTACTATCTCAGCATCCAAACATAGAAGCAAAAATGTGGACAGAGATAGATGCGTTAGGTGATAGGCAGCCAACGGCGGATGACCTGCCAAATTTGAAATATACCGAGATGGTTTTGGCCGAATCGATGCGCCTCTATCCACCAGCTTGGACTATTGCCCGTAGAGCACTTACCGATTTTGAGATTGCGGGATACACACTGCCAGCCAACTCCATAATCTTCATCAGTCAGTTTGTCACTCATCACGATGAGAGATTCTTTCCAGACCCATACAAATTTGACCCGATGAGGTGGACTCAAGAAGAAATTGCCAAAAGGCCAAAATTCTCTTACTACCCGTTTGGTGGTGGTGCAAGAGTTTGTATTGGAGAATCATTTGCTTGGATGGAAGGTGTACTACTGTTAGTTACTTTTGCTCAGAAGTGGCGATTGAAGCTAGCCCCAAACCATGTTGTGGTTCCTCAAACTCTTATAACTCTCAGGCCAAAATATGGAATGAAAATGATTGTTGAACAGAGAATAAAAAAGGGGTGATTATGGATCTAGCTTTGCTGTTTTTTTTCTTCACAGTTTTTCTTATAGGGCTGTTGTCGTTTAAGACCTTCTTTTCAACTGTGCCACAAGGTTATATAGGAGTGGTGACCGAGTTTGGAAAGTATCGCAGAATAATGGGGCCGGGTCTTAACTTCAAGTTTCCTTGGGCGAGAGTGCGTAACCTGACAACTCAAAACAGAGCTATTGATCTACAGTTTCAAGCTATTACAATCGATCAAGCCAACGTCTATTTTAACTGTACTTTGCTCTATTCTGTGGCAGATGCTAACGA
>JAEUQL010000076.1:3434-11274 GCA_016789295.1 Blastocatellia bacterium
ACTCAGTATGCAACGCCTGCTCGAAGCCGAAACACGAGCTTATGTAGCTACAAAGCGACAGGCTGAAATGATAGGTGTTTCTCAAGAAGTAGTAGTCAAGATCAAAAACAACGTTGACTCCAAACTCGAAGAATGGGGCTATTCAATTCATGACCTACGTTATAATGACATACGCTTTGATGACATGATCATGAAATCGATGGCTAGAGTGGTAGCTTCATTAAATGAGCGAGATGCAGCAGAGAACGAAGGTCAGGCACTTCTGATAAGAAAGACTAAAGAAGCAGAAGCCAACGGAGCTTTCATTAAAATAAATGCTGAGGCAGAACGAGAAGCTTGGAGGCTTCGCGGTCAAGGATTGGCACAGTTTCGTGCAGAGGTAGCAAAAGGTATTCACGTAGCAGTTGAAGAGCTACAACAGTCAGGTATAGATCCAAACTATCTGCTGTTTTTTATGTATACCGAAACTATCAAGCACGTAGCCGAAAACGCTCGTGCTGGCCACACGATATTTGTTAGCACTAGCCCAACAGCTCCTCGTGATTTGATGGAGCAGATGGCAGGTTTTTACAAAACCAACAACATAAACATTCCAGAAAGTGAAAAACCAACCCCTGTTGTCACTCCAACCCCTGTTACTACATCTACTGCCACTCCCTTGACCCCTCCAGTTCAAACACCAGTTCCTATTCCCAGGAAGTAGTCTTTGCAGGAAGTTATAAAAGTTAGAGCTTTATCGGCGAGATGAAAGCTCTACTTTTTAGTCTTTTCTTTAGATTCTTCTAGTGATTCTACTGCCAGCAGAACACGTCCAATGCATCTGTTGATATACGCTCCAAGCGTGAACAATCCTACTCCAATGATTGAATATGTAGCTATCGTGCATAGTAGAAGTAAAATGTGAGTTTTGTTGCTAAAGTCAGCCAGCTTCAAAAAGCCTAACAGAAAAAAGCTTTCTACAACTGCAACTCCACAAATCCCCCAAAAGAATATTTTTTGACTTTTTTCTATTTGGGAAAGTGCAGCACCACGTACTTTGTCAAGGTTTAAGCTATTCATATCCACCCCCCTTTAAAACTTTCCATAAAGATAAAGCAGCATTACTATAATCTCTACTATGGCAAATGTAAGCAGTGCAATTTTTTGATTCTTGCTCATCTGCCACTTTGGCTCGTCTGCTTTCTTTAAATCTTTTTGGTTACTCATAAGCTAAGCTCCTTTTCTATGTTTGGATGGATTTACGCAAAATCGACAACCCATAAGATAGTCTTGATTTGACTGTTCCTATGTTGATACCTAACACGTCTGCTACTTCTTCAAGAGTCATTTCGTGTAAATAGTGTAGCACTATTACAGCTCGACTGGCAGCCGATATATTTTTGATCAATTCTGGTAGACGAGCCTGTATCTCTGGTTGAAATTCTACGGTTGTTTCTGGCTGAACTATCTCTTCCATTATTGCTTCATCACGAATCTGTTCGTTCCACTCTTTCTCACGTTTTAAGTGCTTAAATGCAAGCCTGCTGGCAATACGGTAGACCCAAGGACGAAAAAGCTTCGGCTCGCGTAGCCAATAGAGCTTACGATATATAGTGATAAAGACCTCTTGTAGAACGTCTTCTGATAGAGAACTGTCTCCAACCAGGCTACAAATGTAGTAGTAGATGGGTTCTTGAATGAGCTTGAAAAGTTCGTCGAGCGAGTCACGGTCTCCCGACTGAGCCTTCAGAACTAACCAGAACTCTCTCTTCTCCATCTCTACCCTCCGACTATAAAGAGCCTTTTAGCAGATATAGTGTTCGAAAAAGATCTTCCAAAGTAGAAAGTAGAGTTTCCAGGTTATGCAAGAACTTGGTGCAATCTCTACAACAAGTATTGTAAAACTCTCTTTTTCCAAAACTAGTAGACAGAGAGTAAGTAATGACAAAAGCAATTATTTTCGATATGGATGGGCTTCTGATAGATTCTGAGCCACTTTGGCACGAAGCCGAAATGTTTGCATTTCCACAAGCTGGTATAGAGCTTACACGCGAAAACTGCCTGGAAACTACTGGCCTCAGAGTCGATGCTGTAGTCGATTACTGGTATCAACGCCGTCCGTGGAAGAGTCCTTCAAAGAAACATATAGAAGAAGCTATTATCAATAAAGTTGTTGAACTTGTGTTAGCAAAAGGCGAAAAGAAGGAAGGCGTAGACTATGTGACAGACTATGTTGCTAGCCTACCAGTCAAAATAGCCCTTGCTTCCTCATCTCCATACAGGATTATTAGATCAGTAGTAGAGAAATTTCAGCTTTCTAGTTACTTTCACCAGATCTGCTCTGCAGAAGAGGAGGAGTATGGCAAACCTCATCCAGGAGTATACATTACTACAGCAAAACGACTTGATGTAAAAACTGAAAACTGTCTAGCTGTAGAAGATTCTATTACAGGAGTAATAGCAGCAAAGGCTGCAAGTATGCAGTGTATAGCTGTGCCTGAGGAAGCATGGAAGAATGACAAAAGGTTTGCCATAGCCGATCTAGTCCTTAACTCATTGCTAGATTTTAATGAAGAGGTTTGGAATAAGATAGGCTAGATCTATCTCCCATCTTCGCGCCACAGTGCTCCAACCATAGCTGAACGAAGAGAAGCTTGGTAGGTGGTGAAGTGGCGCATCGTCCGTAAGGACGATAATCTTGGCTCAGGCTTGGCAGCGTATATTTGTTGAACGAAAAAGGCGGGTTGTCAATCAATGCCATTTTGTTGTTCAATGTACTGCTTGATAATTTCCAAAAGGGTTCCACCACAAGTCAAAATACAATAAGTTCTGCTCCACAGGGTTGGGATAAGTTTTGTTAAGCTCTTTAACGAAATCTCTGCGAATTAAACGAGATGAGAGGGTTTTAAGATTATTGACAAAGCTTGAGAGTTGTACTTTAGTACTGCTCCAGCAAAATTCCTTTCCACCCTTCAATATAAAGCAGCAGAAGCTAATGGCGAATGGCGGGAAGTACCAACCCAGAAAGTCAAACCATCACAAACTTGTAGCAATTGTGGTGCTCAAGCAAAGAAAAAACTCAGCCAGCACCATCACCATTGTCAAGTGTGTGGCTATGAAATGGGAAGAGATAAAAATGCTGCCCGCAGTATGCTCAATTGGGCACTCACAGGTAGTGTCACCGGTAAGGAACTTGCCGGTAAGTGTGGAGTGGGCAGCACTGGTTTTAGTCGTGAGATTAAAACCAAACTGCCTGCTACGAAGCACGAAACTCCATCTATAGTGCGTTAGCACTTTGATGGAGTAGTTCATTGGATATACTTTATGCCTTATATTTCTGCAAATAGTACAGAGCTTTTTTATACTGAATTTGGGGACTCACAAAACCCCACAATAGTCTTTACTCACAGTCTTTTATGTGATGGTGAAATGTTTAACGACCTAATAGAGAGACTCTCTTCCCAATTCCACATAATCAACATAGATCAACACGGACACGGAGAGAGCGGCTATCCTGAAGCCTTCAGCCTAGAAGATATGGTGGCTGACTATATAAAAGTACTAGATCAGCTTGGCCTCAACTTGGTTCATTGGGCGGGTCTTTCAATGGGCGGAATGGTAGGGATGCGTCTAGCTCTTGCATACCCACATAGGATCAAATCACTAATTTTGATGAATACCTCGGCACAAACACCAAAAGAGGAGCATCTTGAAAACCAACTTGCACTTGCTAATGCTATACGTGAAGGCTCTGCAGCAAGTGTAGTCGATGCAATACTGCCTTTCTTCTTCTGCCAAACTACCTACTACCATCAACCAGACCTTGTAGATAAATACAGAAGAAAGTTTAGCAGTTACAGAAATACCGAAGGAATCTACCAAGCAGCAATGGCAGTCTTCTACAGAAGCGACATTTCAGAAAAGATAAGAGAGATAAAACTCCCTACTCTAGTAATAGTTGGACAGGAAGACGTGGCAACTCCTGTCGAAGAATCAGAGTTTATAGTGAGTAGAATAGATGGTGCAGTACTCAAAGTTCTTGAAAACACTGGTCATATGTCAGCTACAGAAAAACCCGAAGAAGTCGCTGCTATTATAGAAAGATTTTTCAACTCCAACTGATTTGCAATGGAACCAAAACTGACTCTAAAAATCGAATACCTATCAAAAAGGTGCGAAGTCTGCCACCAAGCCGATCAGTTTGATCCGATAACGAATTTTTGCAAAAGGTGCTCGGCTTCACTTGCAAAAGAGCAGAAAGAGCAGTTGGAGTTTCCTGCAGTAGTTAGACAGTACAATATGGCGTTTGGCTTCAACAGTGAAAAAGAGAGGATATATACAAATCCTATAGTTGAAGAATGGATGCCAGGAGAAAGGATAAAGCTTGTTAAGAAAGAAGCTCCGAAATTTTCTTTATGTCTATTTGGAGCTTCTATAATAGCTTCCATCTGTTTTTTGCCTATTTATGCAAGTATATCAATGGCTTTTGGTTTAAGTAACAGTGCTATTTTCCTGATAGGTAGTACATTTGCTTTAACTTTTGCATTTGTAGCCTTCTGCCTTTCAGAACGTCGTAAAGAGATAGTATTAGATTGGCCAAGGGCTACTTTGACCCAAACCTCTTACAGGCTACTTAAAAGCTGCAAGCAGTATCAACTAGAAAGCCTTCTTAGGATAGAAATAGTTCAACCTCAAGCAACTACATATCAGCTCTCTTTTGTCTTTCCACAATCAAAACTTAGTTTTGCAGGTAGCGACAAGTCTGATATGGCAATACTGCAAAATTTTGCAGAGCTTATGGCACAAATTCTGTTAGTACCATTGACTATAAATACGCAAACTATTTTCCTGCCAGAGCGATAATCTCATTCAGCTTGTAGCTCTTGAGCATTAGCTTCAGCTCTGCTGCAAACTGACTGTCATATGACTCTATCTTCTCAACCTGTCGGTTTGCTTCATCTACATCACCTATCATTACAGACTCTTTGAGAGAAGTTAATATCTCTGTTGGAATGTTGGATTGCTGTACAAGCTCAGCTAGCCTACTCTTCTTCTCAAACTTCTCTACTTCGTCTATCTTTTCATAGACATAACGAACTCCAAGGTGCTCTTCCATCTTTTTGAATATTGTCTCTTCATGATAAGGCTTTGGTACGTAATCATCACATCCAGCAGAAGCCATACTGTCTCGGTCGTGATGAAATATGCTTGCAGTCAAAGCAATTATGCAGACTCTAGGACCTCTATTTTTGTAGTTTGCTAACATATCTTTATATTCTGGTATTGCTTTTCCATCTTCAAAACTGCGTATGATTCTAGTAGCGGTTATCCCGTCTATTTCTGGCATACGAACATCCATCCAGATCAGGTCTGGGTGCCACTTTGCCCATATCTCTACAGCTTCCCTACCATTTACTGCTTCAGAAACAGTGAACCCCACAGACGAGAGCATGCTTACAAGAATCTTTCTATTCTCTATTATGTCGTCTGCAACCAAGATCCTGAATTCTTTCTGCCTCGACACCAGACCAACAACTTTTGGCTTCTTGACTTGTTCATCTATACTCTCAGCTTGTGGTAGGTTTATGTCAAAGCTGAAAAGAGTTCCTTCTCCAAGACGGCTTTTAACTCGTATGTCACCACCCATCAAATTTACAAAATTCTGACTAATAACCAAGCCTAATCCTGTACCTTCTTTTGCTCTTTGCCCGCTAGAAGTTTGTACAAATGCTTCAAAAAGCTTACCTATTTCGTCTTCGGCTATACCGTAGCCTGTGTCTTCTATCTCAAACTTTGCTTGTCCAGTCTGCCAGTCTACTTTCAACACTATGCCACCACGTTCTGTAAATTTGATTGCATTGCCCAAAAGATTTATCAGTATCTGGCGTAGTTTGCCCTCATCACCCAACACATATCTTGGTAAGTTTGACGATATTTCAAAACAGAGTTTTAGCCCCTTTTCATCAGCTCTGTAAGCAAATATCTCTTCAACCCAGTTCAATAGGCGATGAATATCAAATGGCTGCTGGTTCAGTGTCAACTGTCCAGCTTCTATCTTTGATACAGAAAGAACATCGTTTATCAATGAGAGCAGGTGCTCACCACTACGATTGATTATCGAAAGGTAGGCTTGGTCATCAGCAGTTCTGTCTGGAGCACGTTCCATCAACTGCACAAATCCCAAAACAGCATTGAGTGGTGTTCTAAGCTCGTGACTCATACTGGCTAGAAAGATGCTCTTTGCACGGCTTGCTTCTATAGCCCTCTTTTCTGATTCTATAGATAACTCCTTTGCATAGCGAGCTTCTCTTTCAGAAACTCTCAACTGGTTTAATGCAGTCTCAAGCTCCATTGTTCGTGCACTAACTTTTGCTTCAAGCAGGCGATTTCGTTGAGCCAGTGAACGTAACCTCAGCTTTATTCTCAGATAGACTATTCCTGTAATAGCACTTACGTAGATAAAGTATGCCCACCAAGTCGCCCATGGAGGTGGCTTAATTGTAAATTCTACTGAATAAGGACCTGATAGGTTTCCAGCATAGTCTTTTCCCCAAACCTTGAAAATATAGTCTCCCGCCTGAAGTCCTGCGAATTCCCGCTTTGAGTCAGAAGACCATTCTGTTGGGTCATTTTCAAAACCCACTAGCTGGGTCTGGTAGAGAGTTCCAGACTCTCGGTAGTAACTTATCAGTGCATAGTCAAAGCTTATTCTGTTCTGATCATATGACAAAGCTATTGGCTCTTGAAAATTTACAGAACTATTATTAACCGTCATCTTCTCTACATAGAGAGGTTTAGGGGTTTTATCGATAACTAGCCTGTCTGGACTAAATAGAGCAGCTCCACCAACAGTTCCAGCCCATATTCTACCTTTGAAATCCACAAAGCCCGCTCCTGTGGACTCATTACTTGGTAGACCGTCTTCATTGGTAAATGTATAAACATCAAACTCTGTCGAGGGGTTTTCATTTAGACAGACTATGCCCTTGTTGGTAAAAAGGTATACTTTTAAGTCTTTCCCTTGTACTATCTTGTGTATTGCACTGTCCGGCAATTTAACTGCAAGTATCTGCCACTTTGGAAATTTGACATTCAAGTCCAATATCGCCACTCCACCAAGAGTTCCAGCCCATAACTGACGCTTTCCATTTTGGAAACGAACTTCTGTAAGACATTCAACAGAATTATTTGGTAGTCCAGCAGAAGTATTGAAAACAGTCCATCGACCATTTTCAAGTTTCCATAAACCACTTTCTGTACCAACCCATACTGCTCTGCTATTACTCGTAGTTGTCTCAACTAATGAATATACTGCTAACTTTGGCAATCCTAAAACTGTATCAAATGGCCGCCCTTTTCTACTGCTGCTGTGTGCAAGCCCTTCCCTGGTGCCAATCCACAAAATGTTGCCTCCATTACTGTTAGCCGTCTCTAAAAGACTCAGAATATTATTGCTAGGTAATCCAGAACTTGTGTCGTATGTCGTCCACTTCTCGTCTTTTAATCTGCCAAGCCCACCGTCTGTACCAACCCATAACACATAATTATTATTATCAGAAGCAGATTTTAAGAGAGCTGTAACTGAATTGTTAGGAAGACCAGAGCTGGTATCAAGCAGTCTCCACTGACCGTTACTGAGTGAAGCAAGGCCAGTCATAGTTCCAAACCAGTATTTATAACCTGTCTTCTCTTGTGTCTCCAAAAGAGCAGTAACAACCCTGTTTGGTAGGTTGTTCTTTACATCAAAAGCAGTCCAACGCCCTTTCTCCCACCTTACAAGCCCACTGCTACGAGTTCCTATCCATATGGTTGGTGTGCCATCCCAAGAAAGAGTCGAAAACAGACTTTGAATAGAGTTTGA
>JAEUQL010000770.1 GCA_016789295.1 Blastocatellia bacterium
GTTAGAATGAGCAAAGATACAAAACTGATTGACAGTAATAGGTAGAAGAAGAGGAGTAGTGTTTAGTTCACTTAAGCATTCTATCAGAAACTCTTTCTCTACAGCTAAGACTGTTTCTATGTTGGAATTAAAGATGTTTTCTATATTTAAGTGATGGCAGACGTTGTGACTAGCTTGTACTATAGTTAAATTTTTATCTAGAACTAAGACAACACCTGATGATTGTACTGAATTGAAGCAGTTAACGCTTTCTGTAGAGTTTTTACTAGCCATTTAACCCCACAATTCATAGCTCTAGCTAAATAGATTTACAAGTGATTCACTATGTCGGCACATATACGTCCACTAAGGACAGCTCCTTCGATAGTAGCCGGAAGACCAGTCTTTGTCCAGTCTCCAGCAAGGAGAAGATTTTTGATGGGACTTTTCTGTTCGGGTCGGTGTTTTTCTGATTCTACGGTTGCCGAGTGTGTAGCATGCTGCTCTTTGATAACAAGAGATTTTAGGAGTTTGGCATTTTTGGCGGCTGGAATAAACTTGTAAAGGTCTTCAAGAGCAATGTCGATCAATTGCTGTTTTGAGAAATTCTGAAATTTGTGTGCTGCACTGATTACAAAAGTAAGTAATTGTCTATCTCGTTTTGAAGAAGAGATTATTAAATTTTTATTAAAAAGCCACTGTAGCCTTGCATTTAATAGTCCAGCAAATTGAAGATCTGTAATAGCTTGGTCAAACCACAGGTAGATAGATATTATTGGGGATGATTTGAATGATTGCCAAGCAGCAAAATATTGGTTCGATGAGACAAGTTTCTCAGGTAGGAACTGTCTCAATGCAAAGTAAGGCACCGCACTAATGTATATGTCTGCTTTGACTGTTTCACCATTTGCTAGTTCTATTCCTGTGCAGATACCGTCTGCAAAAAGCAGTCGTTTTGCGGAGGTTCGGAGAGAGATTTTTCCATCTCTCTCTTCTATAAATGATCTTGCTTGTTCGGTATAAAGTTCACTCAGACCAACACTTGAGACTGCCATACAAGAGTCTGTGCGGCTACCACCAAAGCCTTGCTGAAGAACTTTGGCTAACAGTGTGGCCGCAGCAACGTCTGGCTCTTCATTTAAAGTAGCTACAGAGAGCATATCCCAGAATCGGGTTTGCACTCTTTCTGACTGCCCTGCTTTTACTAACCATTCTTTAACAGTAAGTTGACCAAGCTGCTTTTCCAACTTTTCCTGACTTAGATTGAGAACTGTTCCTACACGCAGAGTATTAAGTTTTTCAATCAGTGAAAGCCCTTTGAGTCGCATAAGTCCAATAGCTAGGTGTAGTGGTGGAGGCAAAGAAGGGCAATTTAGACTAAGCTTACCAAGTTCACTGTCGAGAAAATCTACACGAGGCTGAGATTGGAGTTTGATAAGGTGGTCTGTACCAAGTTTTTTCAGAAACTTGAAGGTTTCATAGTAGCAACCCATAAAAAGATGTTGACCATTGTCTATTACATCGCGGCTATCAAGATCCCAAGCGCCAGAACTATCTAAAAAAGAGTAGGCACGCCCGCCAAGAAAAGCCCTACGCTCTAAAATTTCTACTTTATGGCCAACTTCTGCAAGATATACGCCTGCAGCAAGCCCGGCAAACCCTCCACCTATTATCAAGACGTGTTTTTTCATTTCAGTAATTACAATTTTCAAAGATAAATTTTAGACTTAATCTGCTATGATATAATTACTGCAGATGCTTTCTCAAATTTACTCAGCTTAAAACTGTTATTAAAAACATCAAAATTGGCAGTTTCTATCTTCTGCAGAATCTTAGAATATATTCGTCCCATGATTTCGGCTGCAAACATCCCTGAGCGGTCTAGCGGTGAGAGCAGTTCTTGAGCGCGATGAAAAAAAGAGTGTGCCCTCTCGGCTTGAAACTTCATTAGGTTGACAAAATTTGAGTTATAGACAGAATTGAAAAGCTCTTGTTC
>JAEUQL010000771.1 GCA_016789295.1 Blastocatellia bacterium
GTTTGGGAAAGATTGTGCAATAGAGTCATAACGTGGAAACTCAATTATCCGAAACTGTTTATGCTGATATGGACCAAAATTGGTTGTGAAGTAGTCGAGAGATTTCTTAACAGAGTTGATCATTCTGTCAAGATTATAAGAATGCTCTTTGTGATAGTAAACTTCAATGTTTACATCCTTCCATTTGTCTCTTTTAACTTCAAATCTGCCTGAAAGGAAAGAATAAAAGTTTAGTATCTTTGTCTGTTCCATACTGTACTCAAAATACCTTCTGCCGTTTTCTATCCACTCTTTCTGAAGGTATCCTGGAGCAATTGCTACTTGGTCTGGGCTGGTACTGACTGTGGCGTCAAATGTTATCCAATCGGCGTCGTGTGCCAGACCTGAAAACATTCTAGCTTCTGGATCGTCTACTGGTGGAAGTGTAGGTTTAGGGTTTAGACCTTCCTTTTTTCTATCATCGTCGTCATTAAGCTCCAAATTAGGGTTATAGCCAATAGTTGGGAAGTAAGAGTCATTAAAAAATGTACCATTTGCAGCAAATGAATTATCTTCATCAGAGTTTTTAAAGCCTTTGGCAGAGTAGCTTAATTCGAAATCTAGGTTGCAAGTTTCCCCTGGCTTTAATGGAGATGCTAGCTTATATATTGTGTAGTTTAGCTTTTTATCTTCTAACTCTTTTTTTACCTCTCTATTGAAATTAAAGATCTCTTCCATATCTCTGTTTTGGACAATATGTATATGGTCAATCTCTGCAGAGGTTTTGTTTTTGAGTTCATAGCTGCCTTTTGCTTTCATTCCGCGAAGCTCTGGGAAGATATCAACAGCAAGTTTTACTTTAGTGACCTTGGGTTGGGGCAGTTTTTCATACTTCTTATAGGTCTTTTCAAACTCTGCTGAAAGCTTTCTTCGTTGGTTTGAGTCCACATATTGATTGAGGACATTAGTGTTATAGAAGATATACCCACCTAGAGAAAGAAATGCTAGAGCAAAAGTAGATGCAACGATCTGTAAAGGTCGAGTAAAGTTATTTATAGCCTGTTTTGTTCTAGATTTTAGATCTAAATCTGTTCCTCGCACTTGATAAAGTAGTGATACTAAAGCTAGGAGACCAGCAAAAGCAGTCCAATAGAAAGAGAATGCTACCATCGGCTTTACAAAATGGCCAAATCCATTGATGTCGGAGTATATAAGAGAAGCTCGTGAAGCAAATATGTAGAGCTTGTGTTCGTAGCCAAACTGCACTATTGCGATTTGGGCTATGTAGTAGAGAATAACAACAGTATGTCCTAAAAACTTGTTTCTTATAAGAGTTTGGATTAAGAGTGTGAGTATGGAAAGTTGCAGTAGGAATGGAAAAGTTACTCCAAATTGGTAGCGAAGAGCAAGACCCAATTCAAACTTATAATAGCCATAGTAGATTTGTGTTAACACTCCTACAACTATCAGCCCAAAGATAAGAGATATGTGTACAAGCATTAGTGCTAGAAGTCGACTCAAATAAGTGACATAACCAGGTAGTGGAAGTGCATCATATATCTGATCAAAATTGATACCTTTCTCTTTCCAAACAAGCTCACCTGAATAGAGTGTAGTGATAATAATAAAAAAAAGTGTAAAGGAATCAGCTACAATTTCCATTACTGCACGTGTAACTGGATAAGTTGGAGTATCATAAAGACTACCTGCTTGGATTGCATTTGAGACAAGTACTACACTGCCTATCAGAACTATTGCTATAAATGTAGCTTCTTTGATAATACCAAAGAACCTTGTTTTAGTTAGAATTAAAAACTGTTGCAGCTCTGTTCTACCATCAAATTGTTGTAAGACAACAGGTAGTGATAAGTGAAATCTATTTATACTCTCCTCAAGCTCTTCAACTTTCTTCTTTTTGGTCTTTCTTACAGATATAGCTTCTGCAGAGAAACTGAAAAGTCGATAGACAGTTGCAGCAGCAATGATTGC
>JAEUQL010000772.1 GCA_016789295.1 Blastocatellia bacterium
TCCTTGCAAGAGGTATAACTATCTTGCAGGTGGAAGGGCTTTCCGTCTCTGCGCCTGGAGGCTTGGCGTTGGCTGGGCTATTGAAAGGCGAGCCTTCTCAACTGAGAGTTCCTTTAGATATCAGGTGTGTTGTTTCAGCGTCAACCTAATGAATCCCCGTTTTTCAGAACCGGGAGGATGTCAAATGGGTCGTGCACTTAGCTTCAATAGACAAGAGACTATAGATAAAGCTATGCGGTTATTCTGGCAACGTGGATATGAAGCTACATCTATGCGAGACTTGGCCGAAGAACTCAGCTTGCCATTAGCTTCTCTTTACCACTCTTTTGGTGATAAACAGGGTCTTTACAGACAGACTTTAGAAGCATATTTCTTATTCTATGTTGAACCTAGATTTAAGAGTCTTTTGCACAGCAATGATTCTTACGAAGCTATAAAACAGTTCTTTCTCGCTACAGCAGAAAACTGCTACACAGATGCAATGCCGCCAGGTTGTTATCTTGTACAGTCGTTAATGGAGTTGCCACAATCGGCTTCTGAACTTCTTCCCATTGCCAGAGAATTTATGCAACAGATAGAGTCCTTTTTTGGGCAATTGATTACTCAAGCAAGAACCGACAATCAGATCTCTAGCAAAGAAAGCGATTCAGTACTTGCCCATTATCTTGTAGGTCTGTTGCTATCGATAAAGACTCAAGCAAAGATGGGTTTCTCTCGTGAATCAATAACAACTTATACACTTCTTAGTTTACAAGCATTAGATATGTCAACCTAGAAGATTAATCTAAGCTTTGATAGTAACAGATCATTCTCCTCTGTTGTTCCAACGCTGATTCGGACATGACGTCCAAGCATTGGATATTTGCTTACATCTCGTATAAGAATTTCTTCTTGTTGAAGGCTTGACATCAACTCTACGGGCTTCATATCTGCAACTATTTCTGTGAGAATAAAGTTTGCTTCTGAAGGATAGGGTTTTAGACCATTGATCTGCAAGAGTGCTTCAAAGAGTCTTTGACGTTCACTTATCAAGCTATCTACAAGAGGTTGTAGACACTGCTGAAAGTATTCAATAGCAACCATTGCCGCAGTAATAGAAAAGAAGTTGACATTGTAAGGTAGTTTTCCTTTTGCTATTTCTCGTGTAAGTTCAGGGCTTGCCAAAAGATAACCAACTCTCAGGCCAGCCAAAGCCATAGCTTTAGAAAATGTTCTGAGAACAATAAGATTGGAATGTTTTCCTAAAAGCTCAACTACACTTTTCCTAGCAAACTCATAATAAGCTTCGTCGAGTACAACCAGACCAGAGAAGTTTTCTAGGAGTCTTTCAAGGTCTTGATCATCAAGTCGGCAGCCCGTTGGATTGTTGGGTGAGCATATGATTACTATATCTGCACTTTCAGCAGCTTTCTCTATTTCGGCTGTATTGTACTGAAAATCTGCTGTGAGTGGAACGCTGATAACTTCTCCGCCAAGAATTTCAACCAACAGTCGGTAGAGTGTGAAAGTTGGCTCTGAGATGACTACTTTGACGCCTGGCTGAACAGTAACTGTTAGCAATGCTTGAATAAGCTCATTTGAACCATTTCCAGCTAGTACTCCATCACTATGCCAGTTAGCAAAAGCTGCGAGAGTTTCAAGCAGTTCAGATGGGACAAATGATGGGTAACGTGACCAAGGGCGTTTTGCAATACGCGCCAAAACCTCAGATTTAATAGCTTCGGGCATATCGAATGGATTTTCATTCTGATTGATCTTGATCTTTGTCTCTACAGCATTGAGTGTGTATGCACTGACTCTTCTGACTTGTGATTTTATCTTTTCTATAGGGTTTGGCATGACTACTCCTACTTTTGGCTGAAACGTATTTTGGCTGCACGTGCGTGGCCAGAAAGCCCTTCGCATTCGGCCAGTCCTGCAATAGCCTCTACACTCTTTTCAAGTTTTTTGCGGCTATATTTGATAA
>JAEUQL010000773.1 GCA_016789295.1 Blastocatellia bacterium
TGAGCCTTCGCACCCTATTCTGTTCCAAACCCCTTACTGAATGGATATTCTCTGTTGACAGCGAACTCTATCTACGAGGGTCGTGTGAAAAGTATCTATTAAAACGTGCATTTGAAGATATGTTACCAAAAGATATAGTATGGCGAGAAAAGCGTGGTATGGGTGTTCCATTAACTTCATGGCTTCTGGGTCCATTAAAGAATCTTCTGATTAAATGGCTCTCTCCAGTACGTCTTGCCTCAGAAGCACGTCTAAACAGCCGTTTAGCGATGCTGATAGCTACAGGCCAGTTCAGCGGACAGATACAGGGGAGGAGAATAGGTGAGATACTTTGGCTTCTAATCATTTGGGAAATATGGAAAGAGCTTGTGCTTAAAGAACAGCAGCCTTTCTATCACACTATACATCAATTAGTATGGAACCCATTCTTATTGCCAATGAAGCTACTACAAAAGAGAGTAAAAGAGGAGATAATCTAATGGCAGTAGCTAAAAAAGCAGTCACATTTTCAAAAGAGCAAGCATTGGAGCTTCTTTCTTGTTATGGCTCACCGCTCTATGTCTATGATAAAGAGGTACTTTTACGTTCTATTGAGAACATAAGTGCTGCTGTTACTTATCCCAATAGAAGTTTCCACTTTGCTGCTGTAACAAATGGTAACCTAGCAATTCTAAAGATATTCCAGTCTGTTGGGTGGGGACTACATGCAAATACCCCAGGAGATGTTTTTTTAGGACTACACGCGGGATTTAATCCTGCAAATATAGTTTATAGTGGCAGTAATTTAACAGATGCAGAGATAGTGAAGATGCTAGAATGGTCTGTTGGAACATTCAACCTGGATAGTATTGCTCAAGTAGAAGCTTTCTGTGAGGTACTTGCAAAAAGTAGAGTCAAAAGTCCACCAAAGCTAGGATTAAGAATAAGTCTGCCCAATATCACACGAGGTAGCAGAATAGGTGTTAGGATTGAAGAGTTTGCAGAAGCAATCAAAATTGCTGATAGTGTTGGCTTAAAAGTTACTGGCATACACTTCTATCGTGGCACCGGAACGAATGCGACAGAAGCATTTACTCGTGTAATAGGCGAACTACTTGATGCTTGTTCTCTCTTGCCGGACTGGGAGTTTTTGGACTTTGGAGGAGGTTTTGGTTACAACTATCGTACAAACCGACTTACTTTTGATTGGTCAGAGTTTGGACATTTTCTGACAACAAAATTGAGTAAATTTAACAAGCCAATACAACTCTTAATAGAGCCTGGAAGAGCTGTAGTTGCTGGCTGTGGGACTCTTCTGGTTACTGTTGTTTCAGTAAAATGGAGAGATGGCAAACAGGTAGTTGGAGTAGACAGCACTGTTTCAAATCTGTCTGTCATCAGTGTGCATGGTGGTTACAGAGAGATATTATCTTTCTCCGAAGACCAAGAGTTATATCAGACAGATGTGTGTGGAAATACTACATTTTCTCGTGACTATTTAGGGCGAGATATGCCGCTAAGTAGAGTTAAAAAGGGTGATATTTTGGCAATTATTGATTCAGGGGCATATGGATTTGCAATGTCTTCACACTTCTTGCACCGAGTACGTCCAGCAGAGATTTTGTTAGAAAATGGGTCTTCCAGACTTATTAGAGAAAGAGAAGATTACAATACGCTTTTACAAAAACAGTCTTTAGAGTAGGTATTATGAAATGTATCAAGTGTGGTGTTGATAATAAGTACAAAGACAGAATCGTAACAAATGGTCGGTGCTCCAATTGTAAACATCCTATAGTCTTTGATCCACGAAAAGATTCCTTAAATATAACAGATCCTTTCTTTATGAATTTCTGTCAGTTTTTATCAGTAAATCAATCTTTATACTTTACTGAGAAGCAATTTTTCTATTCTTTTAACAAGAAACTAGAAAAACGTTTTGCATTAAAACCAGGTGCGCTTGCAGTAATACTTATTGTTCTTGGCTTT
>JAEUQL010000774.1 GCA_016789295.1 Blastocatellia bacterium
TACCTTGTTTAAGGCGTAGCTCTACGAAATCGACCAGAATTATTGAATTTCTTACTACTATGCCAGCTCCAGCAATAAAACCTATCATAGATGTAGCAGTAAAGAAGGCACCCATCAACCAATGAGCCGGTAGTATACCAACAAGTGAGAACGGAATTGCTGCCATAATCACAACTGGTGTCTTAAAAGACTGAAACCAACCAACAGTTAGGACATAGATCAGAACAAGAACTGCAGCAAAGGCCAAGCCAAGGTCACGAAACACTTCGTATGTGATGTGCCATTCACCATCCCACTTCAAAGCAAGCTTGTCAGATGAAAAAGGTTGTTTTGCTGTATATTGTTCAACGCTGTACCCTTCTGGAATCTGCAGAGCAGCAATTTTTTCACTGAGCTTTGCAATTGTGTAGACAGGACTTTCTTCACGTCCAGCAATATCTGCTGTGACATAGATTACAGACATAAGGTTTTTGTGGTAGATACTCTTGTCTTGAATAGACTCTTCTACTTTAACAAGTTCACCAAGTGCCACCATTTTCCCATCGCTTGCTTGCAGCTTTATTGCTTTGAGGTTGTCAATGCTAGAACGATTGTTGGGCTTAAGACGCACAAAGATCTCTACATCTTCACTCTCTTTTGAAGAATGCAGTAGACCTACTCCTAAGCCCTCAACAGCAATACGCAATGTTTTGGCTATCTGCTCAGTCGATACAGCATTGAGTGCAGCTTTCTCTCTATCTACTACAAAACTATATTTGAGTTGGTCGTCTTCAACATACCAGTCTACATCGACTACACCCTCAGTCTGTTCAAAAACTTCCATTACTTGCCGTGCCAACTCTTTCTGCTGTCGTAAAGTTGGACCATATACCTCTGCTACAAGAGTCTGCAGTACAGGTGGACCTGGTGGTACTTCTGCAATCTTTACTCGTGCACCGTAACGATCTGCTATCTCTTTGATCTTTGGTCTCACAAGTTTAGCAACTTCATGGCTCTGCGTATCACGTTCACTCTTCGGCACTAGATTTACTTGAATATCTCCTACATTTGTGCCACGTCTTAAGAAATAGTGGCGTACCAATCCATTAAAATTATAAGGAGAAGCAGTTCCAATATAAGTCTGGTAGTTGGTAACTTCAGGCACTGTTTGCAGGTAATCACCTATCTCACGAGCCACAGCCGCAGTCTCTTCTAGTGTCTTTCCTTCTGCAGTATCGATAATTACTTGAAACTCATTTTTGTTGTCAAATGGAAGCATTTTCACTATTACAAGCCTAGCAGCAAAAAGTGAAACTGATCCAACCAGAAGTAATAGAACAACAGATAGAAAGCCATAACGCCACAGTGGCTGTTTTATAAGTAGAGCCATAACTTGGCGGTAAAAACCTGTAAAACGGCTCTCTTTAATTTCAACTGCTTCTTGATCCTTATGTAGTAGCTTAAGTGAAGCCCATGGAGTAACAATAAAAGCAACTAAGAGAGAGAAGATCATTGCTGCTGATGCTCCTACAGGAATAGGACGCATGTAAGGCCCCATAAGTCCACGCACAAAAGCCATAGGAAGAATTGCAGCAATAACAGTAAACGTAGCTAAAATTGTTGGGTTACCAACTTCATCTACAGCCTCAATGGCAATATCAACAAGAGGTCTTCCACGATTGTCTGGCAAGCGATAATGTCTAACAATATTTTCTACTACTACAATAGCATCATCAACCAAAATTCCTATTGAAAATATTAGTGCAAAAAGGGTAACGCGATTGACTGTATAACCATAGAGATAAAAGACTATAAGTGTAAAAGCCAGTGTTACTGGAATTGCTATTGCTACAATACCAGCCTCTCTCAATCCAAGTGTCAACCAAATAAGTATTGAAACCGAAAGTATGGCAAGCAACATGTGAAAAAGTAGCTCATCTGACTTCTCTTTTGCTGTTTCACCATAGTTTCGCGTAACAACTAC
>JAEUQL010000775.1 GCA_016789295.1 Blastocatellia bacterium
AGCAAACTCAAATGACTCGTTCTGTCCCGTCAATAACACTTTGTCTTCGCGACATACTATTCGGCCACCACCTATCGGAAATATCTCTATTGATGGCTCTTCAAACTTACCTCCTATCTGCTCACGCAAATAAGCTCGAATCTTACTGAGTGCAGTTTCAACCTGATAGTTTCTGTCTGCTTTGTTTAGACACATATCTAACACTAACTGATCTCCTGCAAAAAGTAGTAAGTATGGCATGTCGCGATTTACCGGAGTAGTTGCCTGTAAGAAATTGGTTAAAGCTTTCTTGTCTGTTGGAAGAAGGTTAGGCAACTGAGATGTTAGATCAAAAAGTGTTTCAGCAAAAGAGTCGAGCTGAGTGAAATAGTCATTGGTTCTTGTCCTGAGTGACTCAATGGTAGCTTCTTCTACTTGATCGCGCTGAGCAAGTTGCAAAAGGTAGTCAAAGAAAGCCGATGTAGTCGTGGGGAAACTGAACAGTAGTAGACGGTGCTCTAATAAAGGTAGTATCAGGTCGAGAAGTGGAAAAACTTTCTCTGCTTTGTATATAAATCTTTCGGTCTCCTTGCGAGCCAAAAGCGAGAGCATACGTAGAAAAAAAGAGGTTTCGGTCTCTGGCAATCCTAGTTTTTCGAAGAAAAGGCTTGCAAAACTTTGAGCACCTTCCTCTGTTATTACTCCAACTACTTCTGGTTGACTAATAGAAGATGCATTGGGTGGAGGTTCGGCTAAAGCTATCTCTGTAGTAGGTCTGTTTGGATATAAAATCTCAAGCTGACTAATGATAGATGATAGACCTTCTAAATAATCTTTTGTAGCATTTACGGAATGTAGGTCTGCTAGCATCTGTTTAAGAAACTTGTGAAAGCTACTTGTAAAACCAGCCCAATAATCAAATCGCTCACTTGGGTCATAGTAGTAGTTAACAGCTTCTGCGAGTACTGGTGGCATTGAACTACCTTCCAGGTAGTCGTGTATGCTCGAAAGTATGCTTTGACCTGCAGCTTCTGCGCTTATTTCAATCCGTTCTGTAAGAGACGATCCGCTAGCTTCTACAAGAAGCATCAACCTAGTGCTATCACAAAAAAGTTTGACAAGAAGGCTCAAAGCTTGCAGTGGAGGTGTTTTTAGAAAAGGGTCTTGCCAAATTGTGCCTTCACCAACCTTTGTCCAAAAATCCCAGAGAGCTGGAGCCACAGCCCGTAGCATTGACCATACCCAAACAGAAGACTGTAACCATTTCACGTTAAATCGTTTACTCAGCTCTGCCTGTTCTGCCTGGTTCTGTTGTGCAATCCCTTCTATTATCCGCTTCAATTTGCCCTGCGAGTGTACATCTTTGAGTCTGTCGAGAAAGTCTGAAGCTATATCCCAAGTGAACTTGAGCATTTCGGCAAGTCTGACCTGATCGGCAAGCATCAGGTTGGTGAAAGGGTCTTGTATCTGCTCACCACGCATCAGCGCAATGCTAGCCATTGTGGGTCTGAGAACAATACTCATAAAGGTTGGGTTTTCTGGGCTTGGCTCTCCAAGAGCTTCTAGGCTCTGTGTAACCTTCCTTGCATACTCTTCTCCTAGCATTACAAGTGGTCGGCGACGGCTTGCGGTTCGCCAAAATCTCGATAAAAGTTCTGCTCTCTCCAGAATATTTAATGAAGCAATATCTGCAGACATCCCGAATGCAACAGGGTTGAGTTCTGCTAAGCCCAACAATGTTTCAACCGTTCCACCCAATGGACTTGAAGAAATGCTGCTACAGTAAGACTGATCTTTGGTTAATATTTCTAATAATGCTTTAACAGACGGAAATGCAGCTTGCAGCTTTGCTTTTTGGCTAGATGGATTAAAATCAAAGTCAGCAAGGCCAAAGTTGAAGTAAGGACGAATACGGCTTGCAGCCAGATCTGGAACACTGCTAGAAGGATCTAGCTCTTTTTTCAAGAATCTGTTTAGCTT
>JAEUQL010000776.1 GCA_016789295.1 Blastocatellia bacterium
CTCATTATTTCACTATGGCTTAGATTCATTGATGCTAGTTGAGTTTATGCACGCCATAGAAGAAGAGTTTGGTGCTGTTCTACCAATAGAGAGTCAAAGTATGACTCTTGCGGAGATAGCTCTCAAAATAGGGTTGGTCAATAAAAGTTCAAGCATCAATCTGGAGAAAGAAAGAGCAGAATATCCGCTTTCGCGAGGCCAGCAAGGGCTTTTCTTTCTTCAGCAGTTAATGCCAGAAAATCCAGCCTACAACATCAGTACAGCAGTGCGTATTAGATCGAAAGTAGACTTTGAGCTGCTCAAAGAGGCATTTCAGAAAATTATAGATCGCCACCCAACACTCAGAACCAGCTTTTTTATTAAAGATGCAAAACCAGTACAGAAGATAGAAACCAACACTCAAGTTGGATTTGAGATTATAGATGCTCATTTTTGGACAGAAGCAGAGTTTCGGGAAAAGCTCAATCAGGAAATTCTAATGCCTTTTGACCTTAGAAAAGCTCCTTTACTGCGCGTCAAAATATATTCTCGTTCGCAAGAAGAGCAGATATTACTACTTGTTATTCACCACATTATTTCAGACTTGTGGTCATTAGCCATTCTTATAGGAGAACTAGCAAGTTTTTATGAGGCAGGGTTAAAGAAGGTTGAGCCAAAACTTTCACCTCAACAGCTAACTTATTCAGATTATATAGATTGGCAAGAGAAACAGATTCTTGGTCAAGAAGGTGAAGAGCTGTGGCATTACTGGAAAGAGAAGCTTAGCGGGGAACTTCCAACACTCAATCTTCCATCCGATTTCCCACGAGGTTCTGTACAAAGTTACTTGGGAGCTTCTTATTCAATAGAAATTGACCAGGTAGTAACAGATAAATTGAAATTTCTGAGCCGACAACACCAGACTACACTCTACACAACGCTCTTGTCTGCTTTTCAAATACTGCTCAAAAGATATTCCGGCCAAGATGATCTATTGATAGGCTCACCGGTCGCTGGTCGCAGCAGAGCTGGGCTAGCAAACCTGATAGGCTACTTTGTAAACATGCTGGTGATCCGGGTAGACCTTTCAACAGACCTTTCGTTTCTGCATTTTCTAGATATCAACAAAAAAACTGTTCAAGAAGCTTTCAGGCATCAACACTATCCTTTTGAACTACTGGTTGAAAAATTGCAACCAACACGCACCACTGCACTATCTCCTGTCTTTCAAGCTGCTTTTGTAATGCAACAAGCTCCTTCTTTTGTTCCAAAAGAAGTTGTAGGTTTTGCACTTGGTACACCTAGCAGTAGGATCAAATTAGGAGAGTTGGAACTTGAATCTTTTCCTTTGGAAAAGCAGACATCACTTTTTGATTTAACTTTCAACATAGCAGAGGTTAGTAACAGACTGATTGTAGAAATTCAATACAACAAAGAGTTGTTTACTAGCCGTACTGCGTCACAGATTATCAGTAATTTTAAGAATCTTCTCGAATCAGTAGCTGCGGATTCTAGCAAACCAATCTCTAATCTTTCTATAATATCTTCTCAAGAAAAAGCCTTTCTTTTGCAGCACAGTAGAAAAGATTTTTCTGGTAAGCAAATAGTGAGTAGAGAGATAGAGAGGATAGCGAGAGAGAGAGGGGAGAAGGTAGCGATAGAGTGTGAAGGAAGAGAGATGAGTTATGGACAGATGAATGAGATGGCAAACAAGATAGGTAGGTATTTGAAGAGAAGAGGAGTAAAGAGAGAGAGCATAGTAGGGATACAGGTAGGAAGAAGAGAAGAGATGGTAGTGAGTATGCTCGGAGTGATGAAGGCAGCAGGAGCATATGTAGCAATGGAGCAAGATTATCCGAGACAGAGAATAGAGAAGATGGTAGAAGAGTCGAGGATGGAGTATGTGATAGTAGAAGAAGGAAGAAGAGAGCAAGTAGAGTGGATGGGAGTGGAGATAATAGAGTTGATGAGAGAGGAGA
>JAEUQL010000777.1 GCA_016789295.1 Blastocatellia bacterium
CAACACCAAAATGAATCCGCCTCTTAGGAGTAAGACTGATGTAGAGGCCATTATTGAAGGGATAATTGATGGAACAGTTGATGCTATAGCAACAGACCATGCACCTCATCATGCAGATGAAAAAGCTTTAGAGTATGATAAAGCTCCTTTTGGCATTGTTGGACTTGAAACAGCCCTCAGTCTTACTTTAGATAGACTCTATCATACTGGAAAAATAGGTCTTACAAGAGTTGTAGAACTGCTTTCAACCACACCAGCAAAAATCTTCAACCTTCCCAAACGTGGAACCTTGCAAGTTGGATCTTTTGCAGATATAACAATTTTTGATGCTGGACGCGAGATAGTGGTCGATCCTACTAACTTCTTTTCCAAAAGCCGCAATACCCCTTTTGGAGGATTTAGGCTAAAAGGTACTACTGTGGCAACTATTGTTTCAGGAAAGATCGTCTATGATGCACGCACCAGAAAATCTGAAAAATGAGAGTTGGGCAATTGCTATGCAGACAAAAATTCTTTTTTTAGTGATGCTTCTTTTACTCTTTTCACAACCTGTTTTAGCACAATTTTCTGTTAATCAATCGCGTGCTATCTTCTCTGGCCAAGTAGTCGATTCAAAGACGGGAAATCCCATTCCGGAAGTCACTGTATATGTACGCAGTGAGTATGGGGATGTAAAAACAAAGACAGATGCTGCAGGAAACTATATTCTAGAAGTTGACAATAGAGAAGATCTTAAAAAATTTCTCATTATCTTTTCCCATCCAGACTACAAAGAGAAAGATATCAATGCAGTCTTTGCCGACTATTTTCGGGATAAATTAACATTATCTGTCAAAGAGAACAAAACAGTTGTCAAGTACAAAAAGAACACTCTCAACTTAAGCTGCAATGAATCCGGTACGATAACCACTAAACAAGGCAGGCAGATAGATTTTGGGGTAAATTGCCAAGAAAACGATTTTCTGACTGGTTTTAAGCTCTCTACTGGCAATCAACTCTACATTGGTTCTCTAACCGATTCTAAATCAGAACTAAAGATAGAAGTTGATGAGAAGACTGTAAAGGTAGAAGCTACAACACCTATTAAAATAGAGGCTAGAGCTGCAATGTTTAAGCGTTGAGGCATTTTTGCAGCACTAGCCAATAAAATCACTGATTTCTTATTGCTATCATAGGATCAACTTTTGTTGCTTTGTGTGCTGGAAAATAGCTTGCAAGCCCTGCTGTAAAAATAATCAACGAGGATATAACTGTAAAAGTTACTGGATCGGTTGTACTGGTGTTAAAGAGCATACTCGATATAAGTCTTGTTACAGCTATTGCTCCTGCTAAACCAAGCCCTACTCCAAGAACAGCTAGTTTCAAACCTTGTCCAACAATCATTCTAAGAACACTACTAGAATTTGCACCAAGAGCAATACGAATACCTATCTCATGAGTACGCTGTACTACCGAGTAGGATATAGATCCATAAAGACCTATGGTAGTTAGAATAAGAGCCAAGGCGGCAAAAACAGAAATAAGCATAGTATTGAACCTTGGTTGTGCAAGCTCGATACTCAATCCTTTGTCTAAGGTTCTAACATTGTAAGGTACAATTTCTGGGTCTATCTCCTTTAATACAGCTTTAATAGCTGGAAGAGTAGCCATTGGATTGTCATAAGTACTAACTAAAAGTAGCATTCCATCTAATGCAAACTGTGAGTGTGGCAGATAGACTTCTGCCATAACTTCCTGGTTTAAACCATTATTTCTTATATCAGAAACTACACCTATAATCTCGCGCTTTGGTGGATAGCCTCCTGCTGAACTTGCAGGCCAGATTATTTTGCCAATAGGATCTTCACCTGGAAAGTGTTTACGGGCAAGTGTTTCATTTATGATAACCACAGGCTTGGATTTCTCTGTGTCGTACTGGTTAAAGTTTCGACCACTCAGCAGTTGAATTC
>JAEUQL010000778.1 GCA_016789295.1 Blastocatellia bacterium
TGATGATGAACCGTAAAGAACAGAAATGAGAAGATAGCGGCCATCATCAGAAAGGCTGTTAAATATTATCTTTTCTACTCCGTACCCGTTACCAAAAATAACCTTGTCTTCTGACGCAGATTTTCCTATGGCATGAAAAAAGACTCTAGGTCCTTCTTTGTCGTGGCGGGAGTAGTAGATACCTTTTTTATCAGGTGTGATAGAGATCCCTTGATATCTTCCTGTAGGAAGTTCATCAGTCAATGGCTTTTTTGTAGTTGTATCTAAGAGGTTAACAGAGACCTCGTCTTTACCTCCTCTACGAGTTCCATAAGCTATCAACTCTGCATCTTCTGATATGTCTAGAAGAGAATAGCTACTAGTCTTGTCCTGAAAAGCAGTATTTGGGTCAAGTAAAACATCATCTTTCCCTGACAGTCCTTTTCTCATATAAAGGACAGGTTGGTCTTGCTGTGACAGCCTTTTAAAGAAGAAATAGTTACCTGCTTTTCTTTGTGGAATGGCTGTGGAATCTAGTTTCAAAAATGCAGCTATCTTCTCTTTAAGCTCTGCTCTGCCTGGTAAGGTTGAAAGGTAGGAGTTTGCAAACTCCTGCTGTTGTTTAATCCAAGTTCTTGTTTCTGAGCTGTTCTGCTCTTCCAGCCATCTATATGGATCACTCAACTCTGTGCCGTGCAGACTCTCTTTTACTTCATTTATCTTGGTTTTGGGATATTTATGTCTGTTTTCAGCCAAAGAGAATGTGGCTATAGAGTTTAGTAGCAGAAAGACTAAGATCAACTTATGTAAGGGATGGAACTTAAACATAGTAGACTCCTTCAGCTTTTCTAGATCTAGAACAGAGAGAGACGCTCGTTCATAGATTGGTTAGTCTAAGCAGGCAGATTAAGCAGCGTCTGCCTGCTGACGAAGTTTCTCGGCTTGATAGTAGGTGACCAGTGCCTGTATAAGCTCATCTATTTCACCTTCCATAAACAGATCGAGTTGATGGGAGGTATAACCGATGCGGTGGTCTGTAACTCTGTTGTCTTTAAAGTTATAGGTACGAATCTTTTCACTTCTGTCACCACTACCCACCTGTTGACGTCTTTCGGCTGATATGGCGTCTTGTTGCTTCTGTTTCTCTATTTCAAGTAGCCTAGCGCGTAGCACACGCATAGCCTTTTCTAGGTTCTTTATCTGTGATTTTTCGTCTTGGCACGAGACGACTGTATTGGTAGGTATGTGAGTGAGCCTGACTGCTGAATAGGTAGTGTTGACCGACTGCCCACCTGGGCCACTTGAACAGAAGGTATCTTTTCTTATGTCTTTTGGATCGATATTTATTTCAACTTCTTCTGATTCAGGAAGAACAGCAACGGTGACTGCAGAGGTGTGTATTCTACCAGAACTTTCTGTTTGTGGAACGCGCTGTACTCGGTGCACACCAGACTCGTGTTTAAGTTTGGAGTAGACTTTGTCCCCTTCAATCATTGCTACAGCCTCTTTCAGTCCACCTATACTCGACTCAGAAGAGTCGATGACTTGCATCTTCCATCCATTGGTCTCTGCATATCTAGCGTACATGCGTAAGATCTCAGCAGCAAAAAGAGTAGCTTCATCACCGCCAGTTCCTGCCCTAACTTCAAGGAGAACATTTTTATCGTCGTTTGGATCTTTGGGTAATAGAAGGATTTTAAGCTGTTCTTCACAGTCCGTTACACTTTTTTGAAGGCTTTCGTACTCATCACGAGCCAACTCTTTCATCTCATCATCGTCAGATTCTTCAAATACCTGCTTGGCTTGTAGCATGTTGTCGTTAAGGGTTTTGAATTCTCTGTATTTTGCTGCTACCTCTTCAAGGTCTCGCTGCTGTTTTGCCAATTTTGTATAACGGCTTTGATCGGCAAGAATTTCGGGGTCTCCAAGTTGTTGAGTGATATCTTAGTATTTCTGTTCTATAGCTTC
>JAEUQL010000779.1 GCA_016789295.1 Blastocatellia bacterium
TGCCCAGTTCCTTAGTACCTCAGACAGACGATAGCAACTAAGGAATCCGCGTGCCTTCAGGCCGCGGAGGAGGTCAAACCCAATCTCTTACTATCTTAGAAATTTTCTGTTTCATTGTTTGGAAGCGGTACACCCAGTTTGATGCCTGAGTCATCAAGCATAAAAAGACAGGTGCGAAGTGTTGAATCTGTGTCAGATACTAAAGACCATTTTCCACCAATAGAAATAGTTGCTTCTTTAATCATGCAAAGAAAGCGGTTTAGTCGTGGAGTATGACTTTCAGCAAGCTGGTGATTGCTATAACGTTTTTCTATGTTGTAACCAGGTTCCATCATTCCATAAACCCAAGGAAACCAAATGTCTGAATAGAGAGTAATATTAAGTTCTACCCTACCTTTCAACCAAAATGGATCTCCTGAATCGTTGAAGTTTATAGATTGACCAGGGAAAATATCGACCAAATTGCATTTGCGCATGAAGGTAGAAAACTCTTCTCTATCAGCCATTCGTAGTGAAAGCAGCAACTCTCCAAGATCCTCCTCTTCTGCTTCAACCAACTGACCTTGCCAGCCAAAATAGGATATGCAACCCGTGATTTCTGGTCTGTTATTGATTCCCAGAGAGAAGTTTGTATCTGCAAAATCGAAAAGATCTACTATCTTGGTCTGTTTAAATCGCTGTGTGAGAAAGTTTCCTATGAAACCATTTTTTTCAAATGTATAACCCACTTTTGGGGCTTTCCGCACTCTGTAGATTGCTGTCTCTTCTCCAGCAGACAATACTTTTTGTAGCCAACCCAAGATCTTTTCAGGGTGATTAATATCTAGCTCCAAATTAACTTTCCAAGTAACAAAAGGATTAGTATCTGTGATCCAGCGATTTTTCATTTTTCCTCCATATTACTTGAAATCACCAGGCACAAACGTATAAGTTCCTGATTGAGTCTTTATTTGAATCTTATCAACATTTGTTAAATCACTAGCAGAAACACCTTCCTTGCGTAGTAGATCGAGCAATTGTTGACGGCTGAGTTTGGAAAAAGAAGCATCCTGCAACCAAACATCTATGACTCTGGTGTAACCTGTTGGAGGAAGCTCATTGGCCTGACCTGCTTTGCCACCTTTGCCAGCAAGTTGACTAGCAGCCTCTTTGACACTTGTAGCAACTCTACTAGCTTCTTTACTAGTTACTACTTTCATCTGCATTGCTTCTTTAGAAGTGTTATCTATAAGATCGGCTTTTCCTGCAGGATTGAAAGACTCTTCCAAAGCTACTCTTCGACCATTTGCTACACGAGATGCAGCCTCTTCAACTTGTGCTAGCGATCCTGTTCGTCCGTTGCGGATGTCATTTGAGACTTTCTGTAGAAAACTACCCAGGCTTGCAGGATTTTCTAGATTACCGCTTCTCACCAGACCATGTATCATGTCTAACTTTCCCAAATCTTGTGCAAGCTTTGCAACTTTCACAGCAGATTGCTGGCTAACACCTTTTATACTTGTCAATGAGTCAACAATCTCTATACCTTTTTTTCCAGAACTGGTAGCAATTCTAGTTAGATCGTCCAGTGTCACTCCTCTATTCATCAAAGCTTTGACTTGAGTAAGCTCAATGCCTTTTTGGCTAAAAACTTTTCCTAGATTACCATTAAGTGCTAGATCAACATCAACAGATGTTCTAGATGAAGCCTTCTTTGCCATCTACATCAATTTTGGATCGCCTTGCTTTCCTGATTCTAACCTTCGTAGAAACTTTTCTGGACTGTCGGCTTTTGAAAGTACCTTGTCAAATTCAGCTTTTGCCTGGTCTGACAAACCATCTCGAATAGATTTCACACGGTCATCCAACGACTTTGGTGTTTCGGAACTTGTAGAAGTAGAATAACTGGAGGAAGTGGAAGAGCTGGAGTCGGAAGAGTTGTTGGACATAGCTATTATTCCACT
>JAEUQL010000077.1 GCA_016789295.1 Blastocatellia bacterium
GATCTCTACAGACCTCTAGTCACAGATTTTCTTTTGGATATTTTACTGTAGCTCTGATATTTTGAAGTTGTCTTTTCACAAAACTTTAAGGAGTAAAAAACGGTGAGCAGTTCTCAGGATTTTGTAGCCAGCCAAGTCTTTTTCTATCTACGCCGTGATATCAACCAGTCTGTCTTTGCCTTCGATTCTGGTGAAGGACTTACAGTTCCATTCTTCAGTTCTCTCGACCTTGCACAGAAATTTCTGGAAACAACACGTGTCAGAGGTCACTCGGTCGATCTAATAACCCCTACTAGAATGATGAACTTCCACGAATCTTGCAAGCTAGCTGGAGCAAAATTCCTTCAACTAGACCCACTGCCCGAAGTACTCAAGACAAGCAAAGTTCAAAGCATTACATTCAAGTAGCTTCTCAGTCATAGCGTAGCTCTTCTCTGAGATAGTAGCCTCTACAACTGCCACAGATTCCGACAAAGGCTACTATTTCAGCCCTTGGGACAAGCTGCTCGCACTGTGGGCACTTTTCGTAAACTGGTTCATAGCCTGGAACTTCCTGATATTCGTTTATCAAGTTTGCAAAGAAACGTTCTTTGTACTCTTCGTCTCTGTCTCTCATAGCCCCTACCTTATGCCAAGGATTTCGTTGACTATGTCGTTATTGTAGATGACGTTGTCTCTGACACAAGCCCTTTTGATATCTTCTATCAGGTCTGCCAACGTAGCACGACCTCCTATGTGGTTTGTCTTTATCCGCTCAACGATCTTTTCAAGGCTTCTCTTTTGCGCTGCTTTTGTCTTGTAACTGTCGTCTTTGGCCGCAAGTAGTCCCTTTGTGAAGTAGGCAAACGAGCCTATTTTGTCAACACTGCGTTCGTATATCTGTCGCATCTGTATCTCTATGGTGTCGGCATCGAGGTGGGCTACTTTCTTGTAGGCAAACAGATCTGCTTTGGAAGGCTTATTACCCGTAAGCTCTTTGTAGATCGTCATCACTCGCCTTTGATGATGATCTTTTATATTTCTAAGATCTTCATGATCAATCTCTTTCATGTAGTTCTCTGTGAGCTGGCTCTCTTGGAGCTGGCTCGTAGAGAGCTGGCTACTATAGAGCTTGCTTGTTGTCTTTTTCATTCTTTCGTCATTAAGAATGGCTGGGATAACGGGTCTATAGTAAGAGCCTCGCGCAACACCTCCATAGACTACATTCTCTTTAAGCAGAAGACCTCTCTGCATCAAGTAGGCAGCCTGTCTTTTTATTGAGGCCAGAGATTGGTTACATCTAGCCGCCCAAGCTTCGAGGCTGATGTGGCAATTAGCTCTTTGAAATCCAAGCGTCAACCTCAGTAGTTGCAGGTATGGAGTTTGTGCCATCGGTGCAAGTTGCGGCAGTATCTCGTCGAAGACTTGCTGAGGTATTCGTGTATGTTCAACTATGCGCCAATTTATGTTTAGACCTTCTGCTTCAAAATGGTGCGCTTGCCCACTCTGATTAACTATCTTTCTAGTAGGAAGTGGTGATGGAAGATTCTCCGGGAGCTGGCTCTCTGTGAGCTGGCTCTCTACGACCTGGCTCTTTCTGAGCTTTATTGTTTCCAGATCTTTAGATTGGAGCTGGCTCTCTGAGCTGGCTCCAATAGAGCTAGCTCCAGTGGAGCTGGTAACCTCTTCGATCTCGCTAGTGATCGTGATCGAAGATCTTTCGAGATCGGGATTTTCTGCTAGATCTTCGTGCTCTTTTGGTAAAACAGTCTGATCTCTGCCAAGAAGAAACCGCAAAGCCCTTGTAGCAGGTGTTGTTGTCAAAGCAGGTGGAGCTGTCATCGGCTGATCGGTTTTCTCATTGTTTTCAGCCTTTTCGGATTTTTCTGGTTGCTTTGTTCTCTTTCGTGACACGAGTAATAACCTCCTTTGCCAGCCTTGCATAATCGGTATAACCAGGTGTGTTGGGGTAGTCTATTATCGGCCTTCCTTCGGCAGAGGCAGTGGCTAGAGTAGTGTTGAGGTTGATGGTTGAGTTGAGGAGGTTACCTCCAAAGTCTGCTTTCAGCCGCTCTCTAAGAGATTCAGATTCTCTGACGCCTAGCCTAAAGAAAGTTTGAACAGCGTAGAGTGTGACATTTAAGTTAAACTCTCGAACAAGCTCAGCAAGGACTTCTGCCAGATCACCAATCCCTGTAAGTGCAAGCCAGGTTGAAACCGGTATAAGTACAACCTGTGCTGCTGCTAAAGCATTGATAGTCAATAAGTTTAGTCCAGGAGGGCAGTCTATTATTATATAGTCGTATTGTGGCAGGCTTAGTAACAGTTGCTTGAGTCTACGTTCTCGGTTAATAACCTCACGCAGCTCAATCTCTCCTATAGCCAATTCACGGTTGGCGGGAAGTATCTCCAGGTTAGCACGAACCTCTCTGATAGCATCGGGGGGATCGCATCTGCCAAACAGTACTGTATATATAGTCTTTTCAATAGCATTTGAATCTATTGCAAAAGATCTAGCAACGTGTCCTTGTGGGTCGCAATCGACAAGAAGTACTCTGGCAGGCATCTTCGATGGGGACTGTTGTTGAGCTAGAAAAGATGCCAAGTTGACAGCAGTTGTAGTTTTGCCGACGCCGCCTTTCTGGTTTGCTATAGCAATAATTGTTGACATATCTGCTCCTTAGAAAAAGTGGTCAGGCGGCTTTCCTGATATCTGGCACTTTGACTAGCTGTTCTTCAAGTGATAGAAGCAGCAGTTGTTGACGGTGGGCGCGTAGTAGATCGACTACCTCTTTGTCACTGTATGCGTAGTAGACTGACCTACCGTCGGTGAGCAGAAACGGAGCCGACTCGTAAAGCTCTATGTCTTCGGCTTTGAGCCGTTCTACAACTTTTCTGATCGATTGCAGCGAAAAACCTGCACGCCTCAGCTCAGAAACTATCAGCCCTTCGATCACGTCAGTTACTCCATAAAGAGACTTGTGGCCTGGGCCTTTGACTTCGGCTTGTTCTGAGATGCTTGGTACAACGATCTGTAGCTTTGCCCAGTAACTGACTTGTTGTCTTGTCATCCCCGTTATCTTCATCAATTCCGTCACAGTGTAAGTGCGGGCGGGGAGAACAAAGCGTGCCGAGTGCAACGTTCCTTGATCGGTAAATGAGTTAATCATCTGCATTGACTCCAACTCTCTGAAATTAATAAATATTTTTAACTAGTATGAACTATTTTGAAGTATTCAACACTATTTTTAAATATCAAAAAAAGGAAAATTTAACAACCTTTAGAGGCTTTTAATCAGATAAGCAGAGTTGAGCTGTAGCAGGGAAGGAGATTTTAAGGGAGAATGGGTAAGATGTAGCACCGGGCACAAGTCAATAAGTTGACGATTTTGGCGCAGTGCTACCCTGTCTGTTACCTTCGACGTGTCTTTACAGGCTTGGCTGCCTTCTTGTTTTTGGTAAATACGTTCTTCTTAACAACCCTCACAGTTTTGGTTTTCAGCTTCTTTTGAGGTTTGGAGCTAACTCTGTAAGACTTGTTGTAAGTTCTTGTAGTAGAAGGTCGGTAAGAAGCAGTTTCTGTAACATAACTGGCTTTGACAGGGCCTGTTGTTATAGAACTGTCGAGTGAGTTGAGAATAGTTAGATAGATCTGTGTCTCTCTTGGAAGAGAGTATTTCCAAGAAGTTCCTCTAGACAGTGTTTTGGGTACTCTTACAGGGTTGGAGTTATAGCCTGCAGCCATCAACTCTTCTTCTGTTGCGTGCCCAGCGTCTATTGCATCCTGGACAGAGTCTTTAGAGAGAAAATAGTTATTATATTTGCGTAGATAAAGCAGCATAGCTTTGGCAGCATTTGAGTGATCTATCATTCCAGCTTCAAAGTCGGAATTGAGTTTGACATCTGGAAATGAGGCTTTCACTTCTCTGTAGGTTGGTTGGATCATCTGTACCATACCACCTGCTCCAGCACTGCTTACAGAATACCTGTAGGTATTACCTTTGTTGAGTGCATAAAGTGCAAGGACTTCGTTAAATAGTGTTTCTTGATCTTCCGAACGGAACCTGTCATGGTCTACGTGTTCTACGACACAGAGCAGTTTTGCGAGATTCTGAACTTTTTCTGTGATCTCGTAACCTTGCTGTTTTAATGTAGAAGAGGCTTTCAAGAGAGTCTTCTCTATGTAGTCTTCTCCTATCTTATAAAAATCGTGTTGCTGAAGTGCTTTGTGGGCAGGGGTGTAGTAGGCCATTTCCTTAAAGGTGTTGCCCTTAATTATTGGATACTTGACCATAAGTGGATAAAGGTTAGGATTTTTAGACTCAAGCAGTAGTTTTGTATTTACATAGTTGGGCTGTTCAACCTTTATCGAAAACTCTGTCCCATCTTCAAATCTGAAATATTCATTATAGTCTTTGGTCAGGAAATCACTCTTTAACATTTTGACAGCAGATATTTTACCTGTTTTTGCATTGTATATAGATATGCCAACTGTAAACATATCGACTGGACAATCTTCGACTAGCAATGTTTTGGCTTCTTCCAGCTTTGCTAGGAGTTTCTCTTCAAAAGGGACACGCCTATTCCTGCGATTTGAGGAGTTTTCAGAGCTATTTTCAAAGCTCTTGTAGTCTTTGAGATCTTTTGCATTGGCTGGACTGATGGGATGGGCTGATGTGTAAGTAGTAAGAGATACACTCAAAGCCAAAGTAGAAACAAAAAGAAGGTAACGCCTTAAAAGCTTGTTCTTCTCTACGCCTTGCTCAACAGTTTCACAGATGCTGCCAGACAAAATCCACCTCCACCAAAGAGTCTATAAGGTTTTAGTTAAAGAGTCTTCTCCAATGAGGCCCAATGGGGCTTGGAGAGAAAGGTCTAAAAAATTAACTTTAAGATTAAAAGTATAGATGTAAGTTTTTCGGTCTCTGATGCCTCTAATGCTTCTAAAGTCTTCAGATCTTAGGTCTTTATGCCGTGATCGATATTAACACCCAGAAGAGAAATAGGTAAATAGATAGATATCAGAACAGAGCCTGCCAGAGCAGGCTGCTGTAAAGACTTGCGAACGAAATAGATCAGTAAACTCAATATACTACCTGTTTTGCAGAAGTATACGGATTCCATCAGCAAACTTGACTTCTATCTTATGTTGATCTCGTTCGGATAGCACTTTTCCTACGCCAAATGTAGGATGTGCTATCACCTCCCCTTCTTTGTAACTCTCTTTCATATTGTAGTTTCTGCTTGGAAAAAGCTTCTCTTCTACAACAGTTGATGTACTAGTCCGGCTGGCTGCACGCTTTGTGGTGCTGCGCGGGGAGGGTTGTTTGTAGTTTCTGTAGCTGTTGCACATTCCACAGATGACTTTTTTGATTGAACCGTCAGGGTCTTGAGCCACAATTCTGTGAGTTCGGTCCATACGACAACGACCACAAAAGGCTTCTATCTCCTGTCCTACTCGACTCTGACTCATATTATGAGTATTCTCCTAACCTATTAAGATCGTTGCTGATCATATAGGCAAAACACTTTGATAGGCAAGTTACATATTGGGGAAATGGTGGATGTTTCGCTCCACGCAGAGAAAGAATTTGACTTTTCTGTTAAAAAAGCTTAATCAAGATACGATCCTCTTTTACATTTGTAATAAATTCTTTATAGTCAGCTTAGGTTTTCAGCAAGTTCCTCGAAGATGAGCCGATTTGGGGAGAAGGGTTTTTGGTATAGAACAGATGGCAGATCAGGCTAAGATAGAGATCGAGTCTCAGGAAAAAATAGAGCGTGCTTTGGAAGAGGTCAGAAGACTTCTCTACGGTTTTGTTGAAGATACTATAAGTAGCAATAGAACGAGTAGAACAGACAGTAGAGAATCCCGCTACGGCGATGACTTTAATAGAGAGCTACTAAATGAGCTTGAAAAGAAGAACCATATATTTGAGCTTAGAGCTTTAGAGAGTGAAAAGCGTAGCACTATTTTGCAGAAGAAGTTTGTAGACATCAAAGCAAAGCTTGAGGCTGCAGAAAATGAGTTGGGGCAGTCGAAAGATAGGGTAATTATCACTGAAGCCAAAGCTGTTGAACTTGAATCACAGCTTGACAATGTAAAATCTGAGCTTATTTCTGCCACTATTCAAATGGAGGCTCTTCAGGTAGAAAACCAAGTCCTAAGAGCCAGAATGCAAGAGATAGAAGCCGTGCAGATCGAGACCGAACGCAAAGCTTCAGAGGCAGAAACAAAGGCAGTAGATCTACAAGCCAAGCTTCAGGAAGCAGAAAGAAGGGCTGAAGAGGCCGAGGAACGTGCAATAAGTATCTACAAGAACGTCACTGAAAAGATCCGGGAACTACAGTCGAAGAAAAATTCCTAATTGGTTTTGAAGAAATCTATAAAGTCTGCTTGAAACTGTTTGTACTCTTGCTCAGAGAGTGTAGTCACATTTACACGATTTATCCCACCTATGGAGCCAAAGACTGCTACTATGAAATTTTCTGATATAAAAGCTCTGCCCAAATTTTCAGTGTAGGTTGAGTTGACCTTGGCAAAGTTTTCTCCCGCTTTCTCTGCATTCTCATATCTCAAGATCAGATAGCCAACATTCTTATCATCCCTTATGTTTGCAGACTCTTCGGAGTTGAAAAGCCTAATCCTAGTTGCTTTAAGCTCCTGTAGTTTCCAACCTTTGCTCTTCAAGTACCCATAGAGCTTTTCTACTGTTCTGCTATCTTTGGCTGGTTTTCCAGGCTTTCCTAATTCCTCTGTTATAGGAGTTTTTGTTATCTCCATAGGAGGTTTCTGAACAGGTGCATTCTGTTTACTGTTTGAGCATCCTTGTAAAAAAAGAAGTGTTACAAATAGTGCAA
Organism: Blastocatellia bacterium; assembly: GCA_016789295.1. Classification (GTDB taxonomy): domain Bacteria; phylum Acidobacteriota; class Blastocatellia; order Chloracidobacteriales; family JADJPF01; genus JAEUQL01. The sequence continues at coordinate 6,841 of JAEUQL010000077.1, forward strand.
GAAAATATCTCTTCATCTCTACTCCAAATATAAAACCAAATAGTATGAATTCTAAAACTTTGATGTCTACTGCATCAACAAGTCACTACAGGCTTTGTATCTAACAGAAGTCTCAGAATGTGGTGTGTTCGTGCTGGCTTGGTCAAGCGCAGAGCATCGCCAATAGTTACCCACTTTCCTTCAATAAATCCTTCTGCACGGTTTACGTTGACCTGCTGTTCACCTTCAAACTGCATTGCATAGTAGCTAACGCGCTTATAGACAATTTTTTTGTTTTCGACAACAAAATAGCCCTCTCGACCAATAAATCTAACTACCTTAAGAAGGTCTATTCCAGTCTCTTCTCTGACTTCTCTTATAGCTGTGCGCCTTCGTGTTTCATCGGGTTTTCTACGGCCTTTTGGCAAAACCCACTTCAGTTTTCTTCCTTCTCGCTTAAGTAGAAGCAGGATAGCCTCTTCCTTTTCATCACGAAATACGACACCTCCTGCAGCATCGACTTTCTGCAGATTTTCATATCTGCCAGGTAGCTTGCGGCAAGATACAGTCTCTAGAAAAAGAGTATCGGCTCGGTAGCCACGCTTGGTTATCCAGAACTTTGCTCCCAACCTCAGTGCTTCCCAAACAGAGACTCGAAGTAGAATAGACTGAGGTTTTCGCAAACGTCGCAGTTGCTGTGTCTTTTCTGTGAAGACCAGACCAGAACTTGCTGCAAAGCATAGCTTCTTTTCTTGTAGAAGCTGTCGCATCTGTTTGCGGGTCAAGGCACAGTAGAGCCAAGAAGGAAGATTTTGCGGGTGTAGCACTAGATTAGAACGCGGAACCGTTATAGCAAGCCTCCAACTGTAATTAAGGCTAAATATATATCACGCCAGCTTCCAGTTAGACAATTGTTCTGTATATATCTTGGTCAGAACTTTGCACAGACAGAAATATACTCTAGAGGTTGACACATGTTGCAATGAGAAACAATGCGGTTTATATTAGCTGAAAATTATAGAATCCGCCGAAGTAGCTCAGTTGGTAGAGCAACTGATTCGTAATCAGTAGGTCCCCGGTTCAAGTCCGGTAGTCGGCTTAAACCCTTGCATCAAAGCCAAGTTAGCTGTCAGACTTGCAGTGTAAAATATCCTCTACAACAAATTACTTCCTACATTGTTGCTATCAATAAGGCTTGAAGTGCCTGTTTGCAATGCTAGTAGGTGTGAAAAATTTTCTCTAGACCTTTTTGATAACGTGCTATAATGGCACCTGGTTCGTAGGTAAAATCCAGTTATAGCAGAACTGATTTGAAAACACTGTAAATTACTGCAAAGATGAGAAAACAGAGAAGCAGAACGACAGTCATTTACAATGGAATACTCTAAGCAGTGCTCAAACAAAGAAAATTCTGCAGTAGAAAAAGCTAGGGTAGTGCTAGAAAAAGTTAGAAAACTAGAGTAGTAATACTTCTAGAATCCCAATAGATGATGCTGGGAGTTTGCAAAGAACTACAGTCTTGCAGAAGCATAGACATCTTCACAAACAGAGCAAGGTGTAGGCAACTTCCAAAAATAAGTTGGCCAGTTGCTAGCAATCAAACAGACAAAAGTAGATAGCAGTTTATTCACAACTGCTGCAAAATGTGCTGAATTAGGGATGCTTGAAGACAAGTCGGCAGGTACTAGTAGGCTATTGCCCCACACGATACATCATCAGAACTGCAGCAAGTTACTAGGTCAGGATTAGATGACATAATTGTTCATTCTTAATAAATTGCAGCTTATCACAGTGCTGCAAAAAACTTCTAGCAAAGGGTAGACTAGCACAGGTAGGTGATGTCTCTACACTAGAAGCTCTAATACACAAGGATAGTGTGTACACTTTTGCCTGTACATTTCAGGGAAAGTGTAAACAGTGATGAAGATCTATATAAAAACTATATTAAGTAAGAAGATATATTGAGTCTTTGTATTTTAATTATTTTACAGTAAAGCAGCATTGAGCTGCTTCCTGGGAGCGGTGCTGTTTGGTGTTAGCCTTTGATCCACAGCTAAAAAATTGTGTCACCAGTTGTTACCAAACGATGCTTGCTGCAAAGGAGTTATTATGGATAATGGTTCAATAGTCAAGCCTTTTATAGCTATAGTGGCACTTTTGGGTCTAGTTAGTGTAGTGCTCTCTGTTCTATCTCCCAACTATCCACTTGCTATTTTTGTGGTACTCGTTTCTGTTGGAATAATAGCGATACTACTGACTGCACAGAAGATTTTGGCTGGCATTGCAGAGACCAGAGAGAGTTTGGAGTCTTTCAGCAGAGAAAGTAGAGTTAGCATACCTCTTTCAGCAACCGTACCTAATGCCAACATTTCAGAAACATCTCCACAAGCTTCTAAGCAGCTTTTGGATTCAGCCGTTGGTGTGAGTTCGTCTGCAAAAACTACAGACAATGTAGAAACTTCCGCGCCAGCCACTTTTTCTAAACAGGAGACACCTGGAGCAGAGGCGGCTTTAGACAAAAACGATTATGCTGACCTTTTTACTCCTCCAGCAAGTGTCACAAGACCACAGCCATCAAAAAAGGCAGCCAGGAAAAACTATAAAACTTTTTCTGGGCTTCAATTGTCAGGAGAAGGTTTTGCTCCTGTTTCCAGCAGCATTGCACCCACCACGAAACTACCACCTGTTTCGGATAGTAAGCAGGATTCAACAGGTGTTGGTGTGGCATCAAAGCCCAGTGAAATTGAAGAGCAGGACGTGGAATTTGAGAGAACTCTTGACCAGACAAGCCAAATGAGGACTGCCGCTCCTCCCCACATTGCTCTGCAACGAACAGACGCATTTGCATCTTTATCGACAGAAGAAGAGGCTGTTGAGGCAACCGAAGATATAGGTGTCACTACACAATCGTTTCTCCCTTCAGAACTCCAAGGCAGAGGTAGCGGTCACACGCCGGGTGAAGCTCCTCTAGCAACGAATGGTGCCGTGAAAGTAGGGGAAGAGAAGCAAACACCAAAATCGAAAGCAAGTCGTAGGAGATACAGCACATTTGCAGGTCTTCCTTTAACAGAAGATCCAAACTTGCTGCCACCTCGCGATCCAATGCAGAACTTTGCACCACCTCAACCACCTCCACCGCCAGTGGTGAAACAGAAAGAGCGCAAACGATACAGCACATTTGCAGGTCTTCCTTTGGGTGACAAGAGTGGAATGCCTCCACTAACGAAGAATTTAGGAACCCCTTCACTACCACAGCCGAGTACGCTTCAGCTTCCCAAGTCGGAGCCAGTAACCGCACCTACTTCTCTATCTTCTACAAGCTCGCTTGGATCGGGTAGCTCTGCTCAAACAGCAGGTCTCAGCAAAGAGCCATCTTTGCCAACAGGAGTTACTAAATCTTCTTCAGCAATATCTAGTCAACCTACCAAGCCCGACCAGCCGGCACTTGAGAGACCTGCAGAACAGAAGAAGAAGCGGTATCAAACTTTTATGGGACTTTCTCTTTCAAAGACGCCACCTTCTTTGAAACAACTTGAAGATCCTTTGGACAGAGTTGATCCACCTCCAACACCTTCTGGAGCATATGGTGCTGCTGCAAGTCCAACTTATGGACAGCCAAAACCTGCACCACCACCGCCACCATCCCTTCAAGCTACTCTTAACAAAGGGCAGACAGGAAATCTGGTGGATGGTTTCTGTTCTCTCTGTGGGAGTCCACAGGCAGCAAGTAATCTTGAAGATACACTTTCAACACCAGAGTTTTGCTGGTATTGTGGTGGAAAACTGAGAATGTAGCAAGGGGTGCTTAGGGTTACTAACTCAAGGTCAGAATTGACTTTCACAGTCTAGGCTGTATAATCACCTTCTATTTGCACAAGACCAATAGAACCCTCATTGCGAGTGCCTTATGGGACAAGCCTTAAACTTTGAGGAAGATAGAGATGAGCTTATCGAGCGTTACCTACCTTATGTGCGGTCGATTGCTCAGACTATTGTCTCTAAGTTGCCAGCACAAATTGATATAAACGATCTTATAGGCTATGGCCGTATAGGGTTGATAGAAGCTGTTGAACGATATGACCGAACTCGTGGAGTAAGCTTTAAAACCTTTGCATACTACCGGATCAAAGGGGCTATATATGATGGCTTGCGCCAAATAGGATGGTTTTCGCGATCAGAGTTTGCGCGCATAAGATTTGAGCAGAGTGCAAACGACTTAATGAACAGCTACACTGATTCAAGCAGTGAAGGGCGTCGCGGTTCGGTCGAGGATGAGGTAAAAGAAGTTGAAGAGATATTTTCTGGCATAGTCTCTGCATATATGCTTTCTCTGGAATCAGAGGCTATAAACTTGCCAGAAAATGGCTCTACTCCTGATCAGGCATATGAAAGTAAAGAGTATAGCGAGATAATTCGTCAAGCTGTGTCTCAGTT
>JAEUQL010000780.1 GCA_016789295.1 Blastocatellia bacterium
GTAGCTGTTGTTTCTGTAGACGATCAAAAGGTGCTCATAAATAGATCTTATGATGACACCCTTGCAGGTTTTGAAGCAGACAGCACTGGTTCCAAGCTCTATGTCTGCACAAGTGGTGGCAGATTTTCAACCATTGATGTGGACAAGAACATTGAAAGTGGCAGAGTCAAACTTGGCAAAGTCCTTTCTATGTCTCTTGATGAGATTACAGGAAAGCTGGCAGTCACACACTCTCAAAGTGTAGACATAATACCTGCAAAGTAGGTGTATAAACTTTCAAAAGAAAGAGTAGGACGCCCGGTTTTTTCGCCGGGCGTTTCTAATTGGGACAATTTTGTGATTAAACCAGATCAAGCAAAAGTTCTTATAGCAGATGATGATAATGATGCAAGGCAATTTCTTATAGACTTTTTAACCGAAATTGGCCACAAAACCCTTAACGCATCTGGTGGAAAACAGGCTATTGAATTAGCAACTACAGAAATCCCTGATGTTATTCTTCTTGACATAATGATGCCAGATATATCAGGCATAGAAGTCTGCCAAGCCCTCAAAGACAAAGAAGCTACTAAAGATATTCCTGTTATCTTTGTGACCGCTAAAGTAGGACTAAATCACCAAATAGTAGGGCTACACGCTGGAGCTTTTGACTATATAAATAAGCCTTACCGCATCACAGAGCTGGCAACCAGGCTCAATGCAGCTATAAGGTTTAAAAGGCTACAAAATGACTTAAAACAGAAAGAGAAAAAATTAGAAACTTTAATAGAAGAGCTAAAAGATCAGGTACTTAGAAAAGTTGATCTATCTTTGAAACTTCTACAGTCAATAAAGTTAGAAAATGATTCACAGACAGACTTTACAACTGCATTGACACAACTACAAAGCTCCATAGAAAATATAGAAGCTCTAATTAATAGTTATCCTCCTAGCTCTTAAGAGTGACGAACTATATTTACATATCTCTCGCCAAAAATCGGTGCTACTACTTCAAATAGAGAATCTGGTATTCTGATTACAGCGTTCTCCTCATCTTCACATCTGATTATGGCATTCTGCCTCTGCTCTCCTAACATATTGAGATTGGCTATAAAAAACTGTCTTCTAACTCGTGCTAGTGGGTCTCCATCTTGTATATCGGCATCTAGCCTTTGGTCTGTAGGAGGAACAAAAAAGCCTATCATTTGTCTATCATTACCAGCTACTTCTATCATGACACGATAGCGTCCAGCAACCAACCAATAGTGCTCTTTTATATTTGGCTCATTAGGAGAGACTAGAAGGTCGCCTTTTCTAAAGACTATATACTCACCAAAATCTTCTAATGCAGCCAGTGCACTTTTCTGCTCCTGTTGACGACAGAACGAATCTATAACAGCAGAATTCAACCAGTCCTGAAAAGTTGCTGGCCTTACCTCTCTTTTTGGCTTTGCCACTACATCTTGTGATGGATCGTATTTTGACAGTACTTGGATCTGCTTTGTCAAAGTTTCAGCTTGAGCTTTGGCCTTCAGTCCATTACCCTCTACCCTTGCAATTACTACAGTGATGTTGTCTTCGCCACCCCGTCGTTTTGCAAGTTCTATCATTTCAGTAGAAGCAGCTTCAAGACTGGGGCTTTTTACTACAATCTCTTTTATCTCTTTTGCTTGAACTTTACCTGACAAGCCATCACTACAGAGAAGAAATAGATCATTTGCTTGAATATTTATAGAAGTAACCGCAACTTGCAGAAACTCTTGATTGCCTATTGCCTGTAAAAGCACATTTTTATTGCTACTTTTTGCCGCATCTTCTGGAGAGATAGCACCGTAATCTACAAGCATCTGTACCATAGTTTGGTCAGTTGTCAACTGTTTGATACGTCCATCTCTAATTATGTAAGCCCTTGAGTCCCCAACTTCAGCAATATAGGCTTTGTCACGCTCTAGCATCATTAC
>JAEUQL010000781.1:0-232 GCA_016789295.1 Blastocatellia bacterium
CGATGTTGCTAGCAAAATGGGTCAGGCCAATAAACAAGTATGAGCATACTCTCTTAATGACCTCGCTAGGATCGCTGCTGATATATCTATCAACTCGACGATGGACAATAGATTTAACAGGGTTTGTGCCTAGAGAAGAGATGCGAGAAGCTTTCTCGGCCTTTTCTGTAATGATCTCGCTAGGTCTATTTCTAATAGCTTCTGCTTTTATAGTCCCATCTCTAGTTTTTGG
>JAEUQL010000781.1:251-1938 GCA_016789295.1 Blastocatellia bacterium
AAGATAGGTCTCTACTGCACACCATTTTTGCTTCTCTCGTTGGTTTGTCGATGGTATCAACTGTAGTGTTAAGTGCTTCCATAATGACCGTAGGTGTGAAGCTGATCCTTTTTCTAATGCTTGCAATCTCTTATCTTGCTATTTCGATCTTACTTGAGAGGAGAGGTGTAGAATCTAAAGTATGGCTAACAGTTGAAGCATCAGGAAGTATTACTACTGCTGCTTCGGTTTTTCTTACTCTATTTCTAGCTTCTTACCACAGTTTTGGTTGCCTGTTTGCGTCGATATTAGGTGTTGGCTATTTTGTTGCTGCACACCATTTCTGCCGGTCACCATTGTCAAAAACTTATCCCTATGCGGCCATTATCTCTCTGACTGCATCAACAATGAACTTGCTCAGTTGCTACAAGATAACAGCATGGAGTGAGATAGCTCCAATCTTTACTACTCTACTAATTGCTTATCTCTTAGTAGCAGCTTATTTGAAAGAAGGTATTTACAGCAGAGCATTCTTTGCAGTAGCAGAATGTTTAATGCCGATGGTTATAATCGTTACAGCCATTTCAGAGTTAGATTCTCCTTCAACGGCTTTTAATAGAGCTTTCTTTTTTACAGCAGTAGGAATTTTCTACATGCTTTCAACAAACTTCTACAAGAAGGCTCTCACAATTTATGCTGCTTTGACAGCTTTTGCCATTTCGCTTTGGAATATTGCAGTTTTAGTAGATATAGACAAAAACTTTTTTGCTACCCTATATGCTTTTGCTGCAATTGGGCTATTGATGCTTTCAAAAAGAGTTTTGGAGAACCGTTACAGTTGGGCTGCAAGTAGTCTGCTAAACGCAGCAAATACGCTGCTGGTAACCTCTATTGCTGGCGCAATTTTGCAAAGTACAGCAAGTCTGTTATCAATCAAAGGTAGTGCAAAACTACAAGTGATCAATATGCTGATGGTTACTGCAGTAACAGGACTTTTTAGTATAGTTTTGGAGCAGTTGGAGCTTAAGAAGCTTTGCAGGTGGGCTGCTTATGGACTGGCTTGCTACACACATTTTGTCTTTGGACTCTATCTTGGGTATGACATATTTAGACAGGCAGAGTTCTATGGTCTGCCAATAGGATTTTCGTTAATTATGATCGGCTACTTGCAGAGTCAGAAAGAACATAGAGTGTTGATGGGTTGGTTCTGGCTAGGTAGTCTGATGATAGCCTCTCCTTTAATGCTTCACTCGCTACAGTATCGCTTTATAGATGCGCAGCCATCAAGCCAGCACGACCTGTTTACAATAATAGTCTCTCTAGTACTAATCTTTGTAGGTATTGCAAAACAGTTCAAGGCTCCAACCATAGTTGGAAGTAGCTGTTTTCTGATTGAAATTGCTTCTATAATCTTTAGCTTTGTTGAATGGGAGCAGAAGTGGCTTTCAATATCGATGATCACAATTGCCGTAGTAATATTTTCAAGCTCTTGGGCTATCTACTTCTTTCATAAAAAGAATCGCTTGGCAGAAGAATTGAAACGGCAAAGTAGAAATGTAATTGAAGAGTTTGGAAAGTGGAGATAGTCTTCATATTCTACAGTGATAAGGGTTTTGTTTCTTTCTGCGAAAGTGAACCTCTCCGGCGTGAACGCCGGAGCTTCTTGGGTTGGTCGTCAAGTAGAATGAGCGACTACTACCAAGTTCGC
>JAEUQL010000782.1 GCA_016789295.1 Blastocatellia bacterium
GTTCCTTTAGATATCAGGTGTGTTGTTTCAGCGTCAACCTAAGGAATCCCCCTTTTTCAAAACGGGGAGGATGTCAACTCCTTTCGGCTATAGCAAGTTTAACTCGGCTCTGAAGAAGCCGAGACTGCGCTTGCTCAAGAAGGGTCAAAAAAAGGAGCCTGTTATGTCTGTCTCTTCTAAAAGTGATGCTCTGCGTGGTGGAGAATTTCTATTGGCAGAAAGCAGTCCAGAGTCGATCTTTACTCGTGACGATGTTGAGGATATACAACGCGAAGTAGCACGAGCAGTCAAAGAGTTCTATGAAAAAGAGGTAGTTACACGTGATGAGGAGATAGAAACACTCAACGCCGAAACTATACGCAGTTTGATGAAGAAGGCTGGCGAAGTTGGAATACTCGGCCTCGAAGTCCCCACCGCAATGGGTGGCTATGGGATGAAGAAGACTACTGCACTACTTGCAGCAGAAGCAAACTTGATGCAGTTCTCTTTTGCTGGTTGTGTTGGAGTTCACACCTCTGTAGGAATGATCCCTATTGTCTATTTTGGTTCCGAACAACAGCGTAAAAGATATCTTCCAAAGCTTCTTTCTGGTGAATGGATTGCTGCTTACTGTCTAACAGAACCACACTGTGGGTCAGATGCAATGTCTATTAGAACTAGTGCTACTCTCTCAGATGATGGCAAATACTACATCATCAACGGTAGCAAAATGTGGATTACTAATGCTGCTTTTGCAAACCTTTTCAATGTAGCTGCAAAGATAGATGGCAAAAAGTTTACTATGTTTATAGTTGAGGCTGATAGTCCTGGTATAACTTTGGGTGAAGAAGAAAAAAAGATGGGACTGACAGGATCTTCAACTCGCCCAGTCTTTTTTGACAGCGTCAAAGTTCCTGTTGAAAACATTCTTGGCGAAATAGGCAAGGGTCATCATATCGCTTTTAATGCACTCAACATGGGAAGACTCGGCATAGGCGCAATGGCTTATACACAGATCAAACGTTCTATTGGACTTTCAGTCAAGTATGGCAAAATGCGCAAGGCTTTTGGCAAATCAATTACAGATTTTGGTCTTATTAAGCAGAAACTTGCAGAGATGGCTGTCAAGGCTTATGCTGTGGAATCGATGGCGTTTCGCACTGCTGGAATGATAGACCAACAACTCGAAGGCTTAGACTCAAACTCTCCAGATTACATTTCGCTCACAATGGATGCTCTTAAAGAGTATGCTATTGAAAGCTCCATCATTAAGATCTATGGCTCTGAAGTGCAAAGCTATGCTGTAGATGAAGCTCTACAGATCTTTGGAGGTAATGGATACAGCAAAGACTATCCTGTAGAACGCGACTACAGAAATGCTCGTCCAACAAGAATCTTTGAAGGAACAAACGAGATAAACCGCTTGCTTATTGTCGATATGCTCATCAAACGTGCAATGAGTGGAGACCTTCAGATGATAGATGTTGGCCAGTCTATCTTGAGAAGTGTCTATGCTACAGGCCCTCTGCCAAAACTCGACCCTGAAAATACATCTGGTAAATTCGGAGTTGAACGGGGTGCAGTCTCAAATATGAAGAAGGTAGTAATTATGCTACTCGGCCTTGCAGTACAGAAATGGATGATGGAGGTTGCCGAGCAGCAAGAGATCGTTGGTGCAATTAGTGATTGCATCATTGATACATATGCTGCCGAAAGTGTCTATCTGAGAACTCTCAAACGAGTTGAAGCAAGAGGCGAAGAAGATAGTAGCTATCAGATAGAATTGATGAAGATATTTATTAATGATGCAATGCTGCGAATGGAGCAAGTAGGCAAACAGCTTGTAGCCGCAATCTCCGATACACAAGAAGTTGCATCTTCACTACAAGCTCTTCAGAAACTAGTTCGTTGGACACCTATTAACACCGTTCTACTGCGCCGTTCCATAGCA
>JAEUQL010000783.1 GCA_016789295.1 Blastocatellia bacterium
CGCTTCTGCAAAAATGCACTAATACCTTCGTTAGCATCTTCTGAAATAAAACAGCGTTTTTGGGCTTCTGTTTCATAGTCTAATGCAGCATCAAGGTTAGACTCAATTCCTTTATAGAGTCCTTGTTTAGCAAGAGCTATTGCAAGAGGTGGCCTTTTGGCCAACTTCTCAGCCATTTCAGAGACTACTTCAGAAAGCTTTTCTATTGGTACTACACGATTGACTAGCCCTATCTGTAGAGCTTGGTCTGCTTCTATTGGATCGCCAGTAAAGACAAGCTCACAAGCTTTGGCTGTACCTATGAGTCTTGGTAAGAAGAAGGTTCCTCCCCAATCTGGATGTAAACCTATCTTGCTAAAAGCTTGGCTAAATTTTGCTGTGTCTGCTGCTATACGAATATCACAAGCTAGTGCAAGGTTAAGCCCTGCTCCTGCAGCTACGCCATTTATCATTGCAATTACCGGTTTAGGAAGAGAGCGTATTTTAGTAACTACTCGACGGCCACTTTCAAGCAGTTTAGAAAATGCTTCCAAGTCTTGCTGGCTTTGCAGTTCAGCCATATAGCCAATATCACCACCTGCACAAAAGCCTTTTCCATTTCCAGTTATTACTACAACACGAGCTTCTGGGTCTTTTTCCGCTTGGTCTAGAGCCTCAAAGATCTCTTCTCTAACCCTACCTACTAGAGCATTCAGTTTATCTGGGCGGTTGAGTACTAGCCAAAAAGTAGCTCCTTCTTTTCTTATTTCAATATTTTCCATTATCTTCCCTTAAAGTCGGGTTTGCGCTTCTCAACATATGCTGCAAGACCTTCCTTGGAGTCTTGACTTGTAAAGAGTTGCTGTTGTAGCTCGCGTTCAAGGGCTAAGCCTTCGTTAAAGCTCGATTCTAGACCAGACTGAACGGCTCTCTTGATATAGCCTATAGCTTTTGATGCTCTGTGTGGAGGAGTGAACTGGCGTGCATACTCCAGTACTTTTTCGAAGAAGTTTTCATTTTCAAAGACTGCATTTACAAGACCAAGTTTTTGGGCTTCGTCAAAATCGATGGTTGCACCTGTGACCATAAGTTCTATGGCTTTTGCCTTACCAAGTAAGCGTGCCAAACGTTGTGTCCCACCAGTTCCAGGAAGGACACCCAGGTTGACTTCCGGCAAGCCGATCTTTCCTGCGCCACGTCGCGCAATCCTGATGTCGGCGGCAAGGGCAACTTCAAGCCCACCTCCAACCGTATGGCCATTGAGTGCGGCTATAACAAGTTTTGGAGTCTGTTCAAGGCGTGTAATTGTCTCGTTTGCGTGCAAGCAGAAATAGTACTTAAATTCTGGTGTGACTTCTTTGAGCATGTTGATATTTGCACCTGCACAGAAGAATTTGTCACCAGATCCGCGAATGACTATTACTGAGACAGCCTCATCCATTCGTGCTTGAAGTATGGCTTCATCTAGTTGACGCATCATTTCATAACTGTAAGTGTTTGCTGGTGGGTCGTTAAGTTCTATAATGGCTACTGCGTTTTCGCTTCGATAGTCAATAAGTTTTTTTTCAGATGCTTTTACTTCTGACATTAAGCTATGCTCCATAGTGGGGATGGTATCAGGTGCACAAGACCAAAGAGGGCAAAGCATATCCGAGAGAGTTGGCTTTGTCAATCGAAGCAAGCTAGATATAAAGCTTGTATTTAGTTGTGTTTAGCGCAGTTTGAAATTTATCGCTTAAGAGCTTTTAAGACCTTGGCATTTATGCTGAACAGATCACAGAACTGCAGCCAATGTGGTAAGAAAGTTGCACTATCTGTAGGCTGGCATAAATGCCTGTGGATTGGTGCTAAATCGTGACCATAATGCTGCAAGAAATATTCTGGTAAGAGGAATCGATCTCTTGCAGGCGGAAGGCTTTCCGTTTCTGCGCCTGGAGGTTTGGCGTTGGC
>JAEUQL010000784.1 GCA_016789295.1 Blastocatellia bacterium
CTATCCTTACAGCTTGCTCAGCTCTCACAGCATAAATTACTTCTGCTTGAATAAAAGGCAGATGTACAACTAGTCGTTTGTTCTGGTCTGTCTGCTCAGCAACTATTGCAAGTACCTCTTTTGCATTTGCACCGTAGTCCTCAACAAGGTGGCAACAGACATCTTCTTCAACACCAAAAGGCTTTGCAAGAGCTATAGTCTCTTGTTTTAAGTTCTCTATAGGTTGTTTTGGGTCTATCCCACTTAGTGCTATCGAAGCTGTAATTGATGGTCGCACCTTTTTTTCTACTCCTCGTTCTCTCATCTTTAGAAAGAGGTAATCAACAGCACTGCTAGCCATGCGCCGATAGGTAGTTAGTTTGCCACCAGCTATTGAGATCAGACCCGATTGGCTATCAAAAGTCTTGTGTTCTCTCGATATATCCTTTGTTGATTTCCCACCTTCATCTATTAATGGACGCAGCCCCGCATAGCTACTCAGTATATCTTTAGCAGTGATATTGGCTTGAGGAAATATCCTTCTTACAGAATTTAGAATATAGTCTATATCTGCTTGAGAAGCATGAGGCGAGTCTATCTCATCGTTATATTCTGTATCAGTAGTACCTATTATTGTTCCCTCATACCAAGGAATAAAGAAAAGAGAACGACCATCATTTATGCCCGATTCAAACAGCAGTGCTATATTATCTGTTGGAATGCGGTTGCGGGCTATTGTGATGTGAGTACCTTTTGCAGGTTTGACTTTGAGTTCTGCTTTTGGATCGTCAACACGACGTAGTTTATCAACCCACACACCTGTAGCATTTATCACCATATCAGCCGATATACTCACTTCTTGGTCAGATATAGAGTCATATGCTACAACACCTGATATATCCCCATTGTTTTTAATAAAACCTTTCACTTCAACGTAGTTAGCTACTATTGCCCCATAACTCGCAGCCGATTTGATAACTTCAAGTACCAGCCTAGCATCATTTGTCTTGCAATCGTGGTAGATATAGGCACATATCAGACCATCTGTTTTGAGCATTGGAGCAAGCTTCTTCGCCTGTGAAACATTGATACGCTTGTGAAAAGGGCTTTTCTTACCTCTAGAAACTATGTCATATGCCCACAAACCCATCACGAGTTGAATAGCATATTTCCAATTGTAGACAGGAACCAAAAAGGAACGTGGCTGCACTAAGTGTGGAGCTAGAGTTTGAAGCAGTGCTCTTTCTTCACAAGATTCATAAGTTACCTTAAAGTTACCTTGTGCTAGATATCTCAAACCACCATGTATAAGCTTTGAGGAGCGGCTTGAAGTTCCTACTGCAAAATCACCTCGCTCAACTAATGCTACTTTAAGTCCTCGCGAAGCAGCGTCCTGGGCTACCCCAGCCCCAGTAATGCCACCTCCAATAACCAATAAGTCAAATCGCTCTCTCTGCAACTGAGCTATAGCTGCACTGCGTGTTGGCAAAGCTTCTGTTATTTTCATAAAAAATTCCTGTCACAAAAATTTTCCAGGATTTAAGATCCCGCTAGGATCAAATACTTTTTTGACAGCAGACAGAGCAAGCATCCCTGTCTTGCCGTGCTCTATTTTAGCCCAGTGTGAATGGTCTCTGCCAACCCCGTGGTGGTGGGTTATTGTTGCACCGTTAGCGACTATTGCATCAGACGCTGCAACCTTCACAGCCTGCCACTGTTCTGCTTCAACACCCACAGCCTGCTTGGCTATAAAAGTAAAATAGAGTGAAGCACCGTCATTGTAACTGTGTGATATGTGACAAAAAACTAAAGGAGGAGTTTTGAAGCTTTTCAGAGCATCTTTTACAGCAGTCTCTATTTTCTGATAGAGGGTTGGAAGGTTGTGCCAAGTAGTAGCAGTCTCTAAAGTATCGATCATAATTGCGTGATCT
>JAEUQL010000785.1 GCA_016789295.1 Blastocatellia bacterium
CTTTTTCTAATAAAATCCAGTCGTAGCAATAAGAGCTTAAAAAAATAATATATGCTATGACACCATTATTGCGCTGTCGAAACCAGAGCATTAGCTCACTATTAAAATGCGCATAGCTGTGTACGAGTAGTCAGATAATTAGGGTAAACCAAGAATTTTTTAACATTTTAGAAGCAAGTTTTCTTGCTATTGATCCTATTTTTGCCTAATTACTAGAGGTACTCGTGACAAGTTTGAAAGACTCATCTAGAAAGGCTCAAACCTTTCAAAATCATCGCAGAACTTTCACCAAGTCTAACGACTCCTCAAGTAGTTTTGGCCTTTCAGTTTTTATAAGCTCATATGAAGAGATTAAGGAGACTGTCTAATGATGGCTCACTCAAAGAAAGCAATTAACGCAAAGCCTCCCTTGAAAAGGAAAGACTCTGGGTTTTCTCTGCTAGAGATACTTGTTGTAGTAGCGATATTTCTGATACTAGCTTCCGTAGCTGTCACATCACTAGTTGCTAACAGACGAAACGTTAAGACTGTAGCGGCTGCCAACACACTCTACTCTCTGATGCAACAAGCAAAGTTTAGAGCTATCTCCACACGTGTCCGCCATTTGGTAAGAATCCAGCGTAGTCCTGATGCAAATGGACAAAGAAATATTGTGAGTATCCTCTCCAGAGACCCTAATCAAACTTTGAATAACTATGGGCCTGTGATCCGCCGTGAATTCCTTCCACAAGATGTTAATATAGTTAGGCCAGGCAGCACTCCAGCAGTTGTACAATCTGGAGCACCTATGAGAGATGCTGACTTTATAAACGATGTATTTAACATAGTCTACAACGAAGATGGATCAGTTACATCCTTGGCTCAGAACCCAGGCCCCGTATCAGGAGCCATATACTTCTCTGCTCCAGACATAAATGATCAAAGAAGTTCTGGTTTGATGAGAGCACTCAGTTTTTACAGCTCCACTGGGGAAGTCAAATTTTGGTTTTTTAATCAGGCTACTAATCAGTTCCAGTCAGGAACTATGAACTTCTAATTTTTTACAGACCTTATTTGTCTGGTTTATAGGAGTTAGTTATGAATAGGAAAGACAAGGCAGTGGAAAAGAATGGATTTTCACTCATAGAGTTGATTATATCTATTGGTATTCTGACTGTTGGGCTTCTCTCTCTAGCAGGAACCATAGGAATAAGCATAGTCAACAGTGACCGTCCAAGACAGTTGACCATTGCAAAGTACATTGCAGTTGCTACTTTAGAAACCATGGTAGCAGCACGCGAAACAGGTGTTCTCAATTTCACCGAACTTGACTACATATCTGCTGGTAACCCAAGAGGTTTTGTTCAGGGCATTCGACCTGTCAGAAATGCTGGATGTGACCGAATCTTTGGAACAAATGATGATGGAGCAAATACATCTTGTGGTGGAACTGAGACCAGCGATCTTATTTATACAATAGGCCCAAATCCAGTAAATGGTAGGTTTGATGGAACAAACGACGAAAGAGTCAACCTAACTCAACTTGGTTATCAGAGAGAGATTGAAATAACAAATCTGGACTTCAGAAACGGCGTTGTGACCTCAAAAAGAGTTCAAATACACGTCTACTTACCTAGCCCAGTTCTTGGTCTTACAAGACGTAATAATAGAAGCACTTTCACAATGGAAGTAACCTTTGGAAGCTACAATACTGCACCAACAGGTGGAAGCTAAAACTTACCGTAGGAGATGGAAGTATGTTAAAGCTTACATGCAAGACAAATAAAGAAGATGGTTTTAGCTTGGTAGAAATGCTGGTAGTAACAGTAGTCTTTCTAGCTGTTATAGCCATTTCTCTACAGCTTATTAAGTTAGCAAACTTTGATGTTAGAACAAGTAAGAATATAAATGAATCATACATGAATG
>JAEUQL010000786.1 GCA_016789295.1 Blastocatellia bacterium
CATCCCAAGGTGTGTCTTTTACCTCTCTTCGTAACGTAGTTCTTGAAGAACTTAGTCTGCTCAACTAGGCTTGTCACCTACGTAACAAGCCTAGCCCTAAAGGGCTAGGTAGTTGACCTCTACATCTCAAAAGAAAAAGGTTAGTCTATTAATTTTGAAGTATATCGCGACAAGGAGGTTGCGTTGCAAGGAGGCTCTGTTGAAGGATAAAAGACCGAAAATTGGCCTAGCTCTTTCGGGTGGGGCAGCACGCGGAATGGCTCACATAGGTGTTCTGAAGGTGTTGGAAGAGCATAACTTCCCTATAGATTTTCTTGCTGGCACGAGTATGGGTGCAATAATTGCCGGTGTATATGCTTCAGGACTCACCATTTCACAGATCGAAGAGATAGCTTTAACTGTCCGTTGGAGTGATATTTCGCGAGTAACGATCTCAAAACTTGGTCTGATGTCTAGCGAGCCTCTGGAAAAGATGCTTAGAAGACTGATGCCTGTAACAGACTTTTCAAAGATGAAGATCCCTTTGTCTGTTGTAGCTGCCGACATACAGACAGGAAAGCCTGTAGTCTTGAATGAAGGTGATGCAGCACACGCAATTAGAATAAGCTGCACTGTACCAGGTCTTTTTACTCCAGTTGTTGATAAAGAAGGTAGAATGCTGATAGATGGAGGAGTAGCTCAAAACCTACCAACAACTGTTGTTCAGCAGATGGGGGCTGAACGTGTTATAGCAGTAGATGTAAATTCAAATGTAGAGATGGCATCACCACCTACAACAGTTTTTCAGGTGATCATACAATCGCTAATGGTCATTGGCCGAGCCTCAAGTCAACACCAGGCTCTAAAAGCCGACCTCTTGGTACAACCACAGATGGGAAGAGTCCGTTTTGACGAAATAGAGCGAGCTTCAGACCTTATTGCTGCTGGAGAAACTGCTATGAGACAAGCTATAACAAAAGCTGAAGCCTTGTTGGAATCAAAGCAAGAAGGCTTCTGGGAGAAATTCCGCAGCAGATTTCCGCTAAGAAGATAGATCCTGTGCAGTTTCAACTGCCGAACTCTATTATTTCCTATCTGCTATTTCCTATCTAGTAGCCTACGTATACTGTGCATTTACTAGTGAGTGCCTCTCAAAGCCCGTTTCAAACCTCTTTGTAAAGCAGGAATATGATTATAGAGTGAAGCATCTCGCAGATGCTCAAAGATAGTCTTTATATCTTCCTGCTTTAGAAACTTCAGGGCTGCGTCCAGACCCTCAATACCTAAGATTTCAGACTCCATTGCAAAAGAGTATGTTTCGGCTAAGTTATCAGGCAGTATCACAGCATCTGACCGCCAAAGATTTTCTGGGATTGCAATAGAGTAGCGTTCACAGACAAACTTTAGAGACTCTTCGTGTCTCTTTTCAGCCTCTACCAGCTTAACAAAAGGTTTCACCTTACCATATTTGCTGATGACGGCTTGATAGAGGGCTATTGCGTGACGCTCTTCATCCAGAGCACTTAGGATTGCTATTTTTGTTCTTTGATCAATCTCTACATTCTGTCCAGTTGCGATTGGAGCCAGAATTAGGAGGGTTAACAGAACCAGTAGTAAAAGAATTAGCTTTTTCATAACTACCTCCTATTCTATTGTCAAATTGATCTATCTTCACGCTCTAAGGATAGTGTATCTTGATCATAAACAAAGATAAATAGAGTCAAGCAGTGTTTAGCACAGAAAATAACAAAGCCGATAGAAACTATAGTCATCTTTGTGCTTCTATGGTTCTCGACCTAGAAGGCAAAGTAACTTATTGGAGTCCGTCTGCAGAAAAACTCTTTGGTTATTCACGAGAAGAGGTCAAGGGAAAAGTGCTTGATCTCTTCAACGAGATCGACCAATCCACCGGTTCACTCAGATT
>JAEUQL010000787.1 GCA_016789295.1 Blastocatellia bacterium
TCGATAACCAGATCCCTATTTTTATCAAGCAGAAACCGCACAAAATCAGAAACTCGATCTATATTGCTATCTGCAATAGAAAGCCCAAAAGAAGCATAGTTTATCAACTCAGTATCAAACCTTACTGGTTTGGCCATGGTTGAAGTAAATATATCGAGAAATATCTTTGGCGAAACATTTATTCCTGCCTGAAAAACAGCTACCAGTTTAATATTCTCATATGCGATCTTATCAAGCATTGGATGTGCCATACCTATGCCATTTGGTTGTGCAGAAATTCTTCCTGTACTCATGGGGGCAAGCGGACTAGTAGATTCATCAAAAGGCAGGTTGAGAATATATCTTCCTTCCCACCACTGAGCAGGCTCCACACTGGGCTGTACTGGATGAAGCTTTGTAACATCTTCTTTATTCAGGCTGATACCTGCTTGTGTAGCTACTTCCTGTGTAATCTTTTCACTCTCTGCAACTACAGTCTTTAGAGGGTCAAGATTTTCTGCTGTAGTCAATCTACTTTCTGGTTGTGGTGAAGGCTTTGGTGCAGAAGTCGCAGATCTGTCTAGAGAAGGGTCATAGAAGATCGGGAAGGCTTCATCTACAGCAGTTGTTTCTAAAGGTCTTTTTTCAAGGTTTACACCCTTCGGAGGTTCTACATTTGCAGTAGTTTTTGCAATTTTTGCTGTAAAAGTATCTGCTAGTTGAGTTTTTCCAGGATCTATCTCTGCAGTAGCTGGCTCTGCAGTGGTTGATTGATCTACTAAATTTGGTGACTTCTGGGAAGACTCTGTAGAGTCTACCTCTTTTATAGAGGCACTAACACCTATCGATTCAAGGGCTGATTTATATTTATTGGCTTGCTCCAGGTTTAGTCCCTTTTTTACAACTATCGGTGCAGTTCTTATCATCTTCTCTGCTTTGTCAGAAGGAACTTTAAATTTCTGTACAAGCCTCTCTTTTATCTTCTCTATCTCTTCGGGGGTACTTCTTTCGAGTCTCTCGAAGATAACTTGAAACTCCATTGTCTTTAACCCTTTTAACCAGAATTTATTTTAGTTCTATTAAGACTGCTAAACGACTAACCTACATGCAGTAGTTCCAAAGCTGTCTCAGTAGCATAAAAGAGTAGAACCCCTACGAAAACAGCTAGCGGGACTTTTACTCGCTCTTCACTGTTGTTAACTTCTGGAATCAGATCGGATGCTGCCACGTAGAGTGTTACTCCTGCAGAAAGTGGGAGTGCGTAAGAGACCATCCCTTCAAGGAATCCGACTGAAAAAGTTCCAGCAAGAGTCGCAAGCCCTACAAAAAAAGTTGCCATCACGGCTGCTCCACGCCCTCGTCCTGAAGCCAAAATGATAGAGGCAACAGTAAATCCTTCTGGTAGCTTGTGGAGTATAATAGCTAGGAAGATCAGAATACCTAGCTCTTTATTAACTGAAAATCCAGAGGCTATTGAAACTCCATCAAAAAATGTATGGAAAGACAGTCCAAATATTGCTTGTAGTGCTCTATATTTCGATAGCATCACATCCTGGTGTGTTTCTTCACCAAAGTGAAAATGGGACGCAAGAGTGTGTTCAAAAAACTGCACAAGAAGGTAGCCAACTAGTACTAAAAGCATAACTTTATAGCTATCAGCACCTTTCATAGTCAGACTGACAGGAATCACTTTGAGAAAGACTGCTGCAAGCATAAAGCCTGCACCAAAAGCTATCATATACTTTAACCACTTTTGATTCAAGCTTGGATGAAAAGATAGACCAAGACCGCCCAAAATATTTGCCACTGCAGCAAGAGCACCATATAAAAGAACTGGCGGCCAATTCATAATGCTTAGTCATACCTTTCTGTATTAAGACTGTCTCATACCAACTACAGCCGGAGATGATACCATACTTGACA
>JAEUQL010000788.1 GCA_016789295.1 Blastocatellia bacterium
CTCAAGTAGTAAACATAGTTGCCCTGTGGCTCCCAAGCTGGGTTGGTTGAATTGAACATGCTATCAGTAACCTTGTGCAGCTTGTTATCATTTCCACTCCATATATAAATGACTGATTGATTATTTGAACCAGCCATACTAAATGCTAGGAAGTTACCACGAGGTGACCAGTTATAATCACGTATCTGACCACGTGATGAATCAGCTATCTCTGTTACTTTTTTGTCTGCTACAGTCAAAATATAGAGCTTGCCATCTTTATCGCTATAGGCAATACGACTACCATCAGACGACCATTCTGGTTCATAAAGCATTACTTTATGTTCAGTAGTCATCTGTTCAGCAGGTGTTGAGCCATCTTGTGCAATAATATAGACCTGTTCTTCACCTGTCTTATCTGAAATAAAAACTATCTTTGAACCATCTGGTGACCAACGAGGAAACTTATCGTGTGCACTTGACGAATGGGTTAAATTGCGAGTGGAGCCTTTTTCAATTGGTGATGTGAATATATCACCACGTGCACAAAAGAGAGCACGCTCACCTTTTGGACTTAGTGAGTAATCTTCCATATATTGAGCAGCATTTATACGGCTAGGGCGTTTCCACAAACCATCATCAGGTACAGTGATCGAAATAGGAGTAGATTTGCGGGATTTAGTATCAAGTATTTGGAGTTCTCCACTTAGCTCATAGACAATATGACCTTCATTATCTGAGCTTGGCCAGCGTACATCCCATTTTTTGTTAGTGGTTATCTGTGTAGTCTTTGCAGTGGTAGTATCGTAAGCATAAAGATTGAAGTGACCATCACGATCAGAGTTGTAAAAGATAGTATGACCAATCCACATAGGATCACGGTCAGCACGTGGATCACCAGCTATCTTTTGTACATTGTAAGTCTTTAGATCAAATATAAAGAGGTCATTGGCTTGACCACCACCATAGCGTTTTTCAGGACGAAAGTCACGAAAACGAGGTGAGTATACTACTTTGTTTCCATCTGGTGAGTAATCCCCTGCCCCAGTTTCAGGAATAGGTAATTTCTCGGCTGCTCCTCCTGTAGCTGGTACTGTATAAAGGTTACTAACACCAAGAGTCCAAGAATCTCGGCTGGAACGAAATAGTACCGACTTACCATCTCGCGTCCAACCATAAACTTGTTGATCATAGCCCCAACGTGGTGTTAATGGACCTCTTGCTGGATAATAAGTCAACTGCTTTGGCTCACCACCTGTTACTGGAATGACATAAACCTGCTCATCTCCATCATATTGACCAGTAAAAGCAATATATTTCCCATCAGGTGAAAATTTTGCAAATACTTCTACTCCTGGATGTGCTGTCAAACGTGTAGCCGTGCCACCATTTGAAGATGCAATCCATAGATCGCCTGCATAAGTAAAGACAACTTTGTCACCATGAATATCTGGAAAACGTAATAATTTTGTCTGTGCATATGCTGCAGAAGATAGCAGACTTAAAAAAATGAAAAGCAGAACTGCCTTAAAGACACCTTTCATCAATTTCCTCCTAATTTTATTCAGTTTTTTTCTCTTTTTTGCATCTATATATTGTATAGACATCACAAACCTCAACCATTCAGCAATAAATAGGCGTTAAAAAGTGATGGATAGTAGAAAACTCTAACTAAGATTTCAGGCTTGTGTTTTATCTCAGAAATAATAGAACGTATTTCTGTCTGCAATAAGTTCTTACATCCTTAGCAAATAAGGATAATCAAAAACCTTTTTTTAAAACCAGCTTAAAAATAGTCTCCTCATTTTTTTGAAATAAGACCTTTTATTTTTGTAACAAGTGACTTAAGGGATGTATCCCTTAAAGCATCTTTTACAAGTTTACTTTGTGGTGTTGTAACAGGTGACTTAAGGGAT
>JAEUQL010000789.1 GCA_016789295.1 Blastocatellia bacterium
GCTCATCAATATTTGGAGTCATGTTGACCATCCTCGGAATTTAGTAAAGTTGTTCTATTTAAGTGTTGATATGGCGCAATCATACCTGCTTACAAGTAGCGTGTCAATTTACTTATATTTTTACTTCTTTCTGTAGAATTTTTCTACCTGATAATTAAACTCTGCTCCATAGAGAAGAATCAGAGCAGCAACAAACATCCATATCAGAAGCACTATTACCGCGCCAAGACTACCATAGACCCGATTGTAAGAACCGAAGTTTTTGACATAAAGATTAAAAGGGATTCTTATGATAAGCCATAGAAATGTGGCAACCACTGCTCCAGGTAAAATTCCTTTCCAACTCTGCTTACGCTCTACACCAGCTCTGTAAAGAACTGCAGCTATTGAAAGAGTTGCAGCAACCATTACTATCCAATGCCCTACTATCCATGGCTCTCGCCACTGAAGTCTATATCTGTTGACAAAAAAAAGTTCTAACTGGCTGGCAAAAATTGTTAAAGTAGTTGAAACAAGTATTGGAATTACAACAGCAAGTGCCAACAGAAAAGCTACAAGCCTGCGCTTCCAAAAAGTTGACTTTGGTTTGACTGCGTAGATTACATTGAAAGCATTCTGTAATGAACATATGACTCCAGAAGCCGTCCAAAGTGTTCCTAAAAGAGAGAACCAGAAGAGTCGAGTCGGTGGTTGTTCAGCCATAGTTGCAACATAAGGAATAACTATAGAATGGCTTTCCTTTGGAACTATATGTGTCAGAGTCGATATTACTTCATTTACACTCTCTTGACTGTTACCGATTACAAAAAATAGCGAAACTAATGCCAGTAACATAGGAAAGAAAGAGAGAAGAAACGAGTAGGCTATCTCTTTTGACAAACCCATACAGTTGTCATCTAGAGTTTTTATAAGTGCTTGCTTGAAGAGTCCTAAAATAATGGCCTCTTTTTTGTTCTCTTTCACTCTAGTTATTTAATCAACTATTTTTTCTATCTCGGCGTTGATGATCATCTATTTGGGCTTGGGAAAACCTGCTGGTGACAAGTCCACGCCTAGATTCACTTGGATAGTAACTTTCTATAATCTCTATAGATTTCCAAATAGGCTCTCTGTCAGGTTTTTTGAGAGCTTCACCATCAAAACGGCTTACCACAACAGTTATGTTGTCTTCCCCTCCACGAAAATTTGCAAGGTCTACCATTTTCTGACAGGTAACGTCTATAGAGCTTCCTGAAAGGAGCATATCACGTATCTCTTCATCTTCTACCTTGTTACTCAATCCATCTGAACAGAGTAGAAGGTAGTCACCACGAAAAATGGAGACTTTAGTTAGAGCAACTTGGACAATCGGTTCAACTCCAAGTGCTTGAAGAATAATGTTGCGGTTTGGAGCTGTAGCAGCTTCTTGTTTACTTATTCTTCCCAGATCTATAAGCATCTGCACAGCCGATTGATCTTTTGTAACTTGTTCGATCTCTCTGTTTCTAACTAGGTATGCGCGACTGTCGCCAACTTGAGCAATGTAGAGGTCTTGTTTGTAGACCAGAACCGCAGTCAAAGTAGTTCCCATCCCACGGTAATCTATATTCATCTGGCTTTCTTCCCAAAGCTTTGTGTTGGTCTTTTCAACAGAGTTTTTGAGCATCTCCACTATGGATAGTGTATTGGAGCGATCAATTTCTTTGCTAAGCTCACCAAACACAGTGTCTATGGCAAGCTGGCTGGCAATGTCTCCTGCAGCCGCTCCTCCCATGCCATCAGCCACTATTAGAAGAGTTCCTTCTGAAGATAGTGGCTGATTAATAACTTCTTTAGTTTCTGCAATAAAATGGCTTGTGGAGCAGTCGGAGATGTGATCGTTGGTCTTTAGATCCGCTATCAAAAAAG
>JAEUQL010000078.1 GCA_016789295.1 Blastocatellia bacterium
ACAGCTATCGTTTATGGTGGTAAGACTTTTACCGCTAATCAAGTACGCACTATTTTGGAAAATATAGACCTGTTTCTATTTCCAAATGTCAATCCTGATGGAAAAAACTACAGTCAGACTTACGACCCTGGCCATCCTCAAAGTACTTGGTGGCGCAAAAATCGTAATCCTAACACTGCTACAGGAAGTACTTCCAAAGGTGTCGATCTCAATCGTAACTTCGATTTTCTATGGAGTAGCGGCATAGGAACATCAAGTAGTCCTTCAAGTTATACTTACAAAGGAAGTGCACCATTCTCTGAACCAGAGACACGTAATATCCGACATTTGTTAGATACATATCCGAATATCAGCTACTATGTTGATATTCATAGCTATTCTGAACTTATACTCTATCCTTGGGGAGATGCACAAGCGCAGAGTAGCAATGCAGACCAGAACTTCACGAATCCTGCTTACAACCCAACTAACCCAACTTACCGTGAGTTTATATCAACACTCGATCTCAATACAGAAGTAGGGTTGGCTAATCGTATGAGTGAAGCACTTACATCAGTTCGCGGAAAACACTATACCGTCCAACAAGCCGTAGGACTCTATCCTACATCAGCAACGTCTGATGATTATGCTTTTAGTCGTCACATCGTAAATGGTCTCAAGCGAAAAGTTTATGCTTACACAATAGAGTTTGGACAGGAATTTGTCCCAACTTTTACTGAAATGAGTAACATCATCAAAGATGTAAGTTCAGCAGTAACAGAGCTTTGCTGGGCTATCAATAGTGATGTTTACATAAAGGATAATACAGCAGACACAGGTGTAGTTCCAAGTACTGGAGCATTCTGGAATAGTCCAGATGTTTGGATACGCAATGCAAATGATGGTGGGTTGACCCATCAGAATACAATTCGTGGCCAAGACAATTTTGTCTATGTACGTGTAAGAAATCGTGGGCTTGCCGAAGCCAAAAATGTCAAAGTTCGTGCCTATATTGCAAATTTTGCTGGTACTCAGTTTTCACATCCAAAAGATTGGGTTCCACGAAATCCTGCAGGCGGTGGTACTATAACAGGCCCTGGTACTTACTTGATAGGTGAAACGACAATACCTGTCCTTGCTGCTGGTGCGTCACAAGTAGTAAATATGCGTTGGCTAGCTTCGCTCATTTCTCCAGCACTCAACTGGCATCCTTGCATCCTTGTTGAAGCAGCTCCAAACGATGGCCCATTCATTTCTGGAAGTAATGTTTGGCACAACAATAACCTTGCTCAGAAAAACATTACTATTGTCAATGCTCACCGAGGAGAAATGGTAGAGCTGCCATTTGTTATGGGTAGCAAGTACAGCCTTGAAGCGTCTACAAATCTTGCAATCAAGAAAGTGAAAGCTCCTGCTGCAATAGGTGTTTATATAGATTCGAAAGAGATTACAGATAGTGTAAGGCCAAATCTTCCTGCAGTAACTAGTAGCAACGTAGTTGTTGCATCACAGCCAACCGGTTTTGCACTAACTCTTGTTGAACCTACTACAATAGCTGTAAACCTGCCAGGCTCTCTACGTGAAGGTGAAAGTGATGAAGCATTGATAATACAGCTACCTTCCAAGACTAAAATTGAGTTTGGCAGTAGAGAAGCGGTGTCATATGATCGGGCTACACCTGCCGGATTCGAAGTAGTCAATCTAGCCAATAGACCAATGCTAGCTCTTTCAGCAGTGAAAGAAGCCAAACTACCTATCTCACTCAAGCCTGGAGCTATAAAAGAGATGGTGTTAAGAGTTGCAGTTCCAGCAAATGCAGTTGTAGGAGATACCTATGAGTTTCAGTTGGTTGAATACAACGATAAACGGCGTGCTGTTGGTGGAGTAGTTTTAGAAGTGCATGTCGTTGCTTAAAAAGCTAAAGGATTTTTATGGGAAGCTACTTTGTAAAGATCCGTACCAGTAGGTTAGACCTGTTGCAAGAGCTGCAACAGGTCTATGACCTAGATGTTTTTCGTCACACTGCGCGACAACTAGCCGAAGATCTCTTTGAGGTAGACGCTCTAGTTTCCAATAGCGACATTGAAAAACTGAAGAAGGTTGGCTATCAAGTAGAGTTGATAGCCGATGCTTCAAAGTTAGCAGAGGAACGACAAAAAGAGATTTCTGATTATTAAGTAAACTTTCTTTATCAATTGATGTTGATAGTTGGCGGTGTTGCTGCAGCTATAGAACCTCCTCCAACACGATCCATAGAAGAGAAAGGTGTTGCCGGTGGTTTGTGAACAATCGTCTCTGGTTGTGAAACTTCCCAGTTTTGCACCCAGGAAAGAACCGTATCTGGAGATTTGTCAGGAGGGAAAGCATCGCGCTCATACATGTCAAATTTGGTTCTAGCAGTGATTGCATTGGCAATTGCTTTTTTAGTTTTGCGTAGCTGGTCGATTTTGTCTGGATAGTAAGCAAATCTGACAGCCCCAGGCCCAGATTTAGGGCCAGGTTCACCAATTCTCTTCCAGCAAGTGCGCTCTAGCTCAATCGCTTTGGCTCTCAAAGTTACAATCTCGTCAGTGTTATCCTTGTATGCCTGCCTTAACTCGCTATTTTGTGGCAAATTGAGTATTGGGTTTATGCCTCCACCTGCAATTGCAACTACGTCCCAAGCCCGCATATATCCATAATCTATTGATAACCGGATCAGTTGTGGATTGATAGTCAGGGCATCATGTAGCTCTGGAACTATTGTTGGCCTAATTGTCCATAAAGTTGCATTATCCTTGAGCTTGGCTCGCAAACGCAGATCATCTTCAGTCAGTTCATTTAACATACAGCCTAGCGCACGCTTGGCAATCCCATCGATACGTACAATAGGGTCAGTATCAGGAAAACCTAAGCTTTTGAGAATTTTTTTACTTTCTTCGGAAAATGAAAACTCTCTGTCGAGGCGTGATTCCGAAGCTACTACTGCATAGATCTTTTCGGCTCCCATCTCTTGTGCTGCTTTTACTGGAACTACCTCACGAATTCCACCATCAACAAAACTCTTATCACCCAATTTGATAGGCTTGAAGATGACAGGAATAGCCGATGAAGCCAAAGTAGCATCTACCAAGTTGACGACTGGGGCTTTATCTGGAACTTTGTCGGCTCTTCCCTTAAAAAGATGGCCTTTTTCATCAATGTAGTAGAGATCGCCATCTTGCAAACATACAGTAGCTAGGCGTAGAGCAATACCAGACTTGGCAATAAGTGTTGGTTCAATACCTTCTTTGGAGTCTTTGAGTAGTTTTCGTGTTGGTTCTAGGTTATAAAGTCCTTGAATTTTTCCATCCTGATAATCTTCTATAATTGCCTTAAGTACTTCTATTGCATCATTAAGCTTGGCTGCAATAATAGGAAACAGAGGAGTAAACATAGCAACCCGTACAAAATCGAGATCTACACCAGCACCACCGCTATTTATTAATGGAAGTACTTTGGTAAGCCAAGGTTCTGCTTTGTACATATCGTCATTACTATGTAATGACCGCCACACTTTCCTTAGCTTTTCTATTCCTGTTTCTCCTTCGGCTATTGCAACTGCATTGACTGCACCAACAGATGTTCCACAAACAATATTTGGAATAATCTTTCTGCGTAACAAGAAAGTCAGTGCTCCGACTTCAAAGTCGCCTTTTGCTCCTCCACCACTCAGACAGAATGCAATTTTTGACATATAGTTTCTCCAGATTAGGTTTTTGAGCCGTTTGACAAAATCTCTCTTTAATCTTAGAAGCACGGTTTGAAACAGAAACGGCTCACAGGTTTTTCGATTTTTTGTAGAGCACTGTAAAGAATCGTATGACGGAAGTTGTTTGCTTGTAGTTGTAAAGCTAGGCTAAGATTGACGCTTATGTCTTCTAATAAAAATAGTAGAAAAAAGCGAGAAAAACAGAAAAGATCGAAGGAGAAGAGTAGAGACTTTGCTCCAAATGCACGTCGGGCAAAGGGGCAGAAACAGCTCCAAGAGCCACAAGAGGTGCGTTACAGAAGTGAAGAAGAGCGGCAGCACCATCAGCAAGAGGTAAAGAAGTTGCTTGAAGGGATGGGTGCTCCACCTCCTAGTGAATTTGTTCCTGATAGTTTTCAGCTTGAAGCTATTGATCTTGTAACAGAGAGGGACTGTGATGTTCTTGTCTCTGCTCCAACGGGTTCAGGAAAGACCTGGATTGCTACCGAAGTTATTAAACGAGTTTTAGCCGAAGGCAAACGTGCCTGGTATACATCACCTCTAAAAGCACTTTCAAATGATAAGTTTAGAGAGTTTGGCAAGCTTTTTGGTGAAGATAATGTTGGTATTTTAACAGGTGATAGGAAAATAAACTCCAGTGCACCTCTGATTGTTGCTACAACAGAGATATATAGAAATTCTCTCTATGATGCGATGAATGAACTGGAAGTAATGAATGTTCGACTGGTAGTATTTGATGAAGTCCATTACTTGTCTGATCGTGACCGTGGTGTAGTTTGGGAAGAAGCCATAATCTACTCACCAGCAAGCATAAGAATGCTGATGCTGTCGGCCACAGTAGGTAATGCAGAAGAGCTTGCAGACTGGGTTTCTTGGGCACGTAGTTCTGATTGCAGGCTTGTTTCTCATCCAGAAAGACCTGTTCCAATGAGGACTGGTTTTGTAACAAAAGAGGGTAAGCTTTTGCCACTGACAGTCAATGGAAAACTTCACAAAGAGATCCATTACATCTACACAGATGGTTTGAGAGATGCAGAGTTTCAGCGCATAGAGAAGATGGAAAAGATCTATTCAGGAAAGGCGTTTAAGTCTCGACGTCGCTAGAAATTAGAGAGGTATTTTTGGTTCGTTTATCCATTAGTGCACCAAACTATCCAAGCCTTATAAAGTCATTAGAAGGGCACGACCTCTTGCCTGCTATTGTCTTTATAAGTAGTAGACGTGGCTGTGATGAAGCTACAGAATCTTTTCGCTCTAACTTGATAGATAACTTATCACCAAGACGAACAGAAGAGATAATAAATGAGATCAGCAAACACGATCCAAATGAAGTAAAGTACATTACTGGCCATCGCCATTATTGGTTGTTGACTAAAAAAGGCATTGCTACACATCATGCTGGCCATCTTCCCATATGGAAACATACTGTAGAGAAGTTGATGTCAAAGGGGCTGCTTCGTGCGGTGTTTGCAACTACAACACTTGCTGCTGGAATAGATATGCCAGCAAGGTCGGTAGTGATAACAGCTTCTAGTCTTCGCAGTGATGAAGGACATCGGGATCTTAAGGCGTTTGAGCTTGCACAGATGACAGGCAGGGCTGGCAGGCGCGGCAAAGACAAGGTTGGTTTTGCGATATTTGTTCCAGGCCCTTTTCAGGACATACACATGATAGTTGATTTGCTTGGAAAAGACCCTGAACCGATTGATAGTCGTTTTTCAGCAAACTACACTATGGTGCTAAATCTTATGCAGCAGCATACAGTAGAAGATGCTCAAGACCTATTAGGAAAGAGTTTTGGTCAGTATCAGAGGCTAAAGCGTGTCGATGGTCTTAAGCGGAGATACGAGCAGGTGATGAGCGAAATCAAGGCGGATGATAAAGATAGACCTTGTCTTGATAGAGCATCTACTTGGACAGATTATGCTGAACTTAGTGAACATCTAGGAAAATCGAAGAGAGCTTTAAAAAATCTTCGTCGAAAGTTGAAACGAGATCTAGACTCTGCATTAGATCCGCAGGAAGAAGTAGAAGCACTTAGCGAATCAGATGATGCTAAGTTAAAGTTAGAAGAGCAAATAAACGCATTAAGCAGAAAGGTTGAAGAACTTACTTCAAGAAAGGATGCGATGGCCTGTCCACAGTGTCCACAAGTTTCTACTTGTAGCCGTACTGTAGTGTTGCTAAAAGGGCAACAGCGCGAAGCTAGAAGGCTTGAAGGTGTAGTAGGTGAACTTGAGCACGGCCTTTGGGAAAGGTTTGAAGATTGTGCTAGGTTGTTGCAGCAGTTTGACTATCTTGATAATGATTGGAAACCCACTACAGATGGAATCTGGGCTTCAAAGCTCAGAGTAGAGAATACACTTTTTGTAGCTGAGTTGATGCGTGCTGGATATTTTGAGACCGACGATGCAAGGTTACTAGCAGGTTTAGTAGGTGCTTTAGCGGCAAGTGACAGAGAGATAGATGTTGAGTATCAGGAAGGTGAAGAAGTACTGATTCCACATTTTAAGATAGCTACAAAAACTTCGCACAAACTAGCTCATGCTCAAGGACGTGCAGGGCTTTACTTTCCGATAATACTCGATCAAGACGCTGCAAGAGTCGTTTGGCTTTGGGCAGACGACCATCTCAGATGGAAAGATATGTTTGAGCAGTTACGTGCTGACGAAGGCGACATTGTCAGACTAATACTGCGTACTTCGGATATTTTGGGACAGTTAACCTATCTCAAAAATACGCATCGGCAGCTTGCAGAACTTGCAAGAGATGCAATTACTCTAATTCGTCGTCCTCCAATAGAGGATTAGTGTCAATTTAGGAGAAGGTTTTATGGCAAGACTGGTTTTGGCAGCAGTAGGTGATATGATCTTTGCTTCCAAGATAGATGGATCGGCGCGTTTTGCTGGAGTTGAAGTAAAATTTTTTCGCAAACTCGAAAACCTCTTGTTGAGTGCTGCAGAGCTGAAACCGAGTATGATCGTTCTCGATCTAAACAATGTTCGGTTTAACTCTATAGAAGCCATAGCAAAACTCAAGAGTAATGAAATGCTGAAGAATATTCCCGTAACGGCTTTTTTAAGCCACGTGCAGGTAGGTTTGAGGCGCAGCGCAGAAGATGCTGGCTGCGATCACGTCATGGCTCGATCCGAATTCAATGCAAACCTTACTGAGATCCTTTCTGGAAACTATGTGAGAATAAGAAAAAGGACTGCTGATTTGGCAGAGCGTGACACAGAAGAGATAGTTGTAGATAAGGTAGATGACCTGAAAGAGAGTGTAGGCTAAGAGCCTACTACTCTTCTGAATGACGATTTTTGACATACTCCTCAAAGCTAGCGATCTCGCCTGGCTCTATTTTTCCAACAAGAAAGTTACGAACTCTGGTAGGTAGAAAGAACTGCGATAGGCTAGAGATACTTGCAACTATAGATTTTATATCTCCAATTCCATCCCAATGTTGGCGTACTACTTCTGCCGAAGTACGGTTTATTATTCTGATTATTGCTATGGCTACAGCATATATATCATCTACTTGTCCAAGAAAAGGAACAAAATCAGGAATAAGATCTATGGGAGTAAGGACATAGACAATAGTTGCTACAAGAATGGCTTTATCTGTGCCCGATACACGTTCATCTTTGAGAAGTTTATACATCAACTTAAGGAAGTTTGGCAGAAACATAATCAATGATCGCATCATTGATCGAGCGCGTCGGCGTTCACCCCTTGATATATCTACTACATCACCCATATTAAACTGCTCCATGAGAAAAACTAGAACTAATATTTCACTTAGTATTTTGACACTCCCAGAGCTAAAGCAGAAGGATTCTTTCTGTAATTGCAGTCGGGAAGGCTCACGCTTGCTGTCAGAAACAGCCCAACCAAAAAGCATCACCCATCAGCACAAACTACGTGGATTGATGGATGGCCGGTGTCATCGGCTCTACTACTTCTAGCAAAGTTTTTCAACTTCACAGATTGTAGATACTTTATTTGTACTAATTTTAGTACATTGTTTATATGATAAGAGATATCATATATCAGTTTGTCCTTAAAGGACTTATGCTTATTTTAAGCATATCTTGCGTAGTTTAGTTTTTTGCTTTATTTTTGTCAATTGCTTTGGTAGCTTTTAAATAAATTACTTAATTTATAATACTTGCACAATTCATTCCACGCCTAAAGATGTGGGCTTTCTTGCGGAAGATTTGTAAACTATCTGCTATAGGTCTGCGAATGTTTGCTGTTCAATCTTGAGGTTGCTGTCATGAAAATTTCTGTAGTTATGCCTGTATATAACGAAATAAGGACAATCGACGAGATTGTCAAACGAGTTCAAGCTGTAGATGTTGACAAAGAGTTGGTTATTGTAGACGACTACTCGACCGATGGAACCAGAGATAAGTTGGCTGAAATAGCCAAAGCTCCAAATATTAAAGTCTTCTATCACGAAAAGAACAAAGGTAAAGGTGCAGCACTCAGGACGGGTTTTGCTGCTGTTACTGGCGATATTGTAATAGTTCAGGATGCAGACCTTGAGTATGATCCAAAAGATTACCACGTTCTGATAGAACCGATACTCGATGGTAGAGCAGATGTTGTTTTTGGGTCGCGTTTTCTTGGAGGCCCTCATAGAGTCTTATTCTTTTGGCACTATGTTGGCAACAAATTCTTAACGCTACTATCAAACGCTTTCAATAACTTAAACCTGACAGATATGGAGACCTGCTACAAAGCTTTTAAGTCAGATGTACTCAAAAAGATAGTTCTCAAGTGCAACCGTTTTGAATTTGAACCAGAGTTTACAGCAAAAGTTGCAAAGAATAGATTTAGAATCTACGAAGTGCCTATCAGCTACAGTGGCCGTGGCTATGACGAAGGCAAGAAAATCACTTGGAAAGATGGGGTTACTGCAATCATAACCATAGTGAGATTTAGCTTCTTTAACTAACGAGAAGAGTTCTGATAGGTGAAGTTTGGAGTATGAAAGCTTCTCCAAACTTCATACCTTCTACTCTTTAGAGGATTGGTTGTACCTAGCTTTTACACGCGATGATATTCCACCGCGAGGTGTAAACTGACCAGAAACTTCTGCCCATACTGGATTGCAAGCAGCTACTACGTCTTTGAGTATCCTGTTGATGACGTTTTCATAAAATATGCCAAGATTGCGATAAGCAAGCAGATAAGTCTTAAGAGCCTTTAACTCTAAACAAAGTTGATCAGGTTGGTAGCGTATTGTTACCGTTCCGAAATCTGGAAGCCCAGTTTTGGGACAGACGGAAGTAAACTCTGGGATCTCTATCTCTATCTCATAGCCCTTAAATTGATTGGGCCAGCATTCTATCTCTGGTAGAGGTGCATCAATGCCAGCAATGGCCTCTTTGTCAGTGTAACCTGTTGACATCTTTTCTCCTTTTGGTCTTATTTTTCCGGCAATTATAGATAGTATCACTCTGTTGCTCAAGACTGGTGTTCGGTGGATAATTACTGGCAATCATAAATGGTGGCTAATCTTGATTGAGAAATTTAAATAGAGACAGAAGTAGATGCTGTTTTGTAAACAACAAGTTTCTTTGTTGCTCGCTTTGCTGTTAGCTTTTGTACCAGAAGTTGCTGCTTTTCAGAAAAGAGTCCCTACTTTAAATGAAGAAGCTGCACGCTATCTTGAATTCTTGCGTGAAGAGCTAGCCGAACTCGATTTTCAGTTGGATAAAGGCGAGATTTCACGACCCCTTTACCAACGTGCTGTTACCAAAATAGAGATAATTAAAGGTCTTGTTATCAGGTATGGTAAGGCTGATAACCAGCGTTTGCCAGAGTTTCACGTTCTGACTAGTGATGATCTGCAGTCTTTTATTCCTGATGGACTTAGCAAACTTAAGCAGGCAAAAAAAGACCAGATAATTGATGGAAAATGGCGATATCTGGGCAAAACAGTTAAAAGAGAAACATTCTATATGCTTGAAAGGCTCGACTAAGACCAGACTATGAAAAGATTGCTGCTCTTCTCATTCACTACAATACTTCTAATTCTCAATGGTTCGTGCCAAAAAAGAATAGCTGTCTCTCAATTCGACTCTACTAAAGTCATAACATCCGTTAAGCTTGTCACTCAAGAAGAACTTCAAACAGAACTTTGTAATGTACCAACCAAAAATAGTGAACGTGAAGAGGCTATGATAAACCTTCTTGTTCAAGCAGGTGCAGATAAAACAGATATAAAATTTCAAGTAGTCGATGGAGCGAGAAATATATATGTAGTCAAAGAAGGTAGAACAGATAAATTTATAGTAGTAGGTGGACATATAGATAAGGTAAACCCTGGTAAAGGTGTGATAGATGATTGGAGTGGAGCTTCTGCTGTATCTAATATCTATCAAGCTATAAAAGATCTTCCAACTGAACATACTATAGTCTTTATTGGCTTTGCAAAAGAAGAATCTGGCTTGTTAGGCTCGCGTGCCTATGTTCAGTCACTTGGTGAAGAAGCAAGAGCACGTTGTAAAGCTATGGTCAATCTTGAGTGCTTAGGCCCAGCAGAAGCCCACATCTGGGTCAATGGCTCTGACGAGTCTCTGATAGATATACTTCGTACTACTGCAACAAAGTCTCAATTGCCACTTAAAGAGCATCGGCTTTATGGCGTTAGTGCAGACTCAAACTCTTTTCGCGCAAAGAAGATACCAGCTATAACAATTGATGGGCTACCAGAAGAGAAGTTCGGCTTGATCCATTCTGAAAATGACTCGTGTGGAAATGTTAATCCAACTTTCTATTATGACTCTTATAGACTTGCAGTAGACTACCTGCTCGAACTCGACAAAACACTGAAATAGGTTTGCTGATGACTCAACTCGACCAAAATGATCAAGAATCAACTGTTAGCCTTAGAGAAGAACTTTTAGAGCTTACAGAACTGGTTCGACAATACTTAATATTTTACAAAGATATAGGTGTTACACACGTTTCTGCTTATCAAAGAGAATCAAATAGCAGTCTGCTTTTGGAGGAGACTATCTCTAGCCCGCAGACCAGGATTTCTAATGAGATAGAAGAAGTAAAAAGTTACGTAGACATTTCTGTTGAAGTAGTAGAGGATGAAACTATGCCAAAGAAGAAGAGCGAGAAAGCAGCAGAATCTAAAGAGCAAGGAATGCTCTTTGAAGTAGAACACCAAGAGAAGCCATTTTCAGTAGTTACTAAGGTTGATGAATCTCTTGACAATATAAGAGCCGAACTTGGCCACTGCTGCGATCTCTGTAACAACTGTACACATATTGTTTTTGGTGAAGGGAATTCAAAGGCTGAGCTGATGTTTATAGGTGAAGCTCCAGGAGCCGAGGAGGATGCAAAGGGTCGTCCATTTGTAGGTGCGGCTGGTAAACTCCTTGACAAAATTATTGAAGCTATGGGGCTTAAACGT
>JAEUQL010000790.1 GCA_016789295.1 Blastocatellia bacterium
AGTCTGGTCTAATAGTTCTGCCAGGCTCTTTCAATCCACTACACGAGGGACACAAAAAGCTTGCAGCAGCAGCGCAAAAAGTTCTTTCAAAACCACTACTTTTTGAACTTTCTGTTAAGAATGTAGACAAAGCAGACATCAGTAGGGAAGAGGTTTTTGCACGAATTGTACAGTTTCAAACCTATGCCAATATTGCTGTAACTTATGCCCCAAGGTTTGTGCAAAAAGCAGAAATCTTTCCTGGTGCTACTTTCACTATTGGATTTGATACAGCAGAAAGAATAGTTTCACCAAAATACTATTCTAGCAAAGAAGATATGATAGAAACTGTATCTACCATTGGACAGTTTGGATGCAATTTTCTAGTTGCTTGTAGGGCTAAAGGTGAGAAAGGTTATGGACAAGGTAGTAGAATTTTTACTCTTGATGACTTAGAGATCGAAAGTCGCATAAAAGGGCTTTTCAGACCTATACCACCAGAGCTTTTTCGACTTGATATCTCTTCAAGCGAGATAAGAGAGAAAGCAAAGAAGTAGCTAGGTTTAATCACTGCTAGAGCTACTATAATAGCCAAAGCGATGGAAGAGTTTTATTAATGGACGGTTTGGGATCTCTATTTTTACGGTTCGAAAGGTTTCTTGTCCTTCTGAGTTTGGGGAGAAAGAGAGAATGTATTGATCGCGTAGGTCTTGATCTATTTGCGCAAATACTTGGTCAAGTTCATTAGCAGTTTTTGGATAAAAAGCTTGACCACCTGTCACTGAACATAGCTTATCCATAACTTCACGGTTTATTCCTGCTATATCTCCAATACCTATTGCATAAATAGTAACTTCGCGTCTCCAGGCATAATCTATTGCATCGCGTAGCTCTATACCACTCTCTGAATCATATCCATCTGTAAGTAAAAGGATAACTCGTCGGCCTTGAGCCGATTTGAGTATCTCATCAACTGCAATATAGACAGCCCCATAAAGTGCTGTGCCCGTCGCACGTTGTGTCTCTCCATCAATCACTGGTGCAAGACTACCTGCAGATGGAAGTAGAAGGGACTTACTGTTGAGAGACTTGGTAAGTGCTAGCTTTTCCGTTGTAAGTGGTTGTGTAACTACTATCTCTTTTTGAAAGGCGATCACTGCGGCACTGTCTTTATCTGGTTTTAATGCTTGATTGAAGAAGCGATCTGCAGCAGATTGTACTTGGTCGATGTAGGGCTGCATACTGCCAGAAAGGTCTACAAGAAGAGCAAAATTTATAGTGGTATTTCCAGTGCGTTGCAAAGAAAGTATCTGTGCTGGTTGACCATTTTCGTAGAGTTTAAGTTCTTCAATTTTCAGGTCATTTATAGGACGGTTACTGCGGTCAACTGCACTAAAGGGTACAAGCACGAGCTGAGTCTTAAACTCCAGTAGCATTTCCTGTGGATCGTCATCATCTTCTATCTTCTCTTGTTTTTCTGTACTACTTGATGGTGGTTTCTGTTGTGCAAAAGAACTAGTTGTTAAGAAAGAGAGAGAAAGAAATATTGCTAGTAGAAGATGTATCAGCTTCACGATTTCACCTATTTTCTTTGGCTTTCTTGTTTTTTCTATTCTTTCTGCTTTCTGTAGGTTTTTCAACAGTTGGTTCTGTACCTGCAACTACTGTCTTTGATGCTTGTGGTATAGCTACAGTTAGAAATTCTCTGAGTGCAAGACCTTCAACTTTGCCAGGAAATGCAAAACCAAGCAGTGCTGCAACAGTAGGTGCTATGTGTACATTTCTGACAAAAGGTTCTTTGCGGCCTGGTGAGATTCCACGGCCTGCAACTATTAGAGAGGCATAGAGTTCAGGTCTCGAAGGAAGGTGTCCGTGGGTTCCTCTCTCGTCCGTCGATTTTGTAATCAT
>JAEUQL010000791.1 GCA_016789295.1 Blastocatellia bacterium
TCCTTGTATGGTGCGTGGAGTTGGAGGAAACAGACTTGTGGCTCGGCTCTGTTCTCCAGCCGCAAAAGGACGTGCATCACGAAAAAGCCAAACATCTGAAGGTTCTATAAAAAGATTCATTCTTCATCCCTCCCGCTATTAGCTATAAACCGCGCTAATAGAATCCATTGAGCTACTTCTTGCATACCTAAAGCTGTTTCGCTTGATCCGTGCTTTAGGGTTGACCACCACGCCAACTTTTTAACTAAACTTTCCACTCTCATTTGATCATAATATTTTCCTTGTTGTCTGTTTGCCAAACGTTTAAGGGCAGACAATCGTGCATCTACAGGCATAGAGTCATTACTCAAAGCAGATGCTTCACTTGCAACAGCATAGGCAAACTTCATAGACAAAACATTTTTCTGTAGTACTTCGACCATCTCTTCAACTAATCCAATTAAACTTTGACTGTCTACATTTACATTTTCTGTCCAATGCGTGCCAATACAGACTTCTTCTCCTGAACGTTTCAAAACAGAAATACAAAGTGCATCACGTCCATAAAAGTTCTTAGCCATTTTTTCAGCATGCCGCATCTTTTGTAGGGTTAAGTCAAGAGGTGCTGTGTGATGGGCAATTGCAACTCCTATGCTTGTTGTTGGTCTATCAATTCCTTCTGGCAGTTGAATATGCTCCACATTTTTTTTAAACATTTTCTGTAGCTCTCGTGTGCATTTTAGAGTTGTATCCAATGGTAATAATGCTAGAACATCATCACCGCCTGCATAGACCAAATAACCAAAATTCTGCTCCACTATATTTTTTGCTTCTCTAGAAGCAAAATTTGAAAGCTGACTACTTAAATCCTGAGCTTGTTTATTATTAGCTGCTCTAAAAAAAGCACCCATTTTGTCGCCATCCATCATCAATGCAGCATAATATTTTGATGGTCTTGTATTAGCTATTTGATAAAGTTTAATTAATTTTTTTCTGGCTATTGCGATACTAAAATCTATACATTTCTTGACCTCATTTTGAAAATCACTACCTAATACTTTGTTTGCTTCATCAACTGACGATGCGCCATAGCTTTTTGCAATCTTTATCTCTAGTTCTTTAAAAGCACCTGGAAATTGCTCTTTTATCTGATTGTTATTTATAGTTTCTGTGTAGAATAGGTCTCCATCAAATGATAGTAAGTCTTCTTGTATCTCATTAGGCAATATAGTTCTTATGCTAAGTAGTCCAGGAATACTATCTTTTTCGATTTTTGCTGGAATACTCAAATTTTTCAAAGTCTGCAAATAACCCTTAAGTTCATCTTCTAAGTTTTCACTTCTAAGTAAATTGGCTTTGAAAGTAGCGGCTGCAATACTACTAGTAGATGGGAACGAAGCATCTGTTTTTTCAAGCTCTGAAATTGCCTTTGCTGCAACAGCACTACGTTTAACAGCACAAATAGCACAAAGCTTTTCACTACCATCCTCTTTAACTCGTAACTTTGACAAATGGCTTTTGTTCAAGTGCTGTTTGACTTTTTCTTGCCACCATTTACGTGCGCCTTTATTAGTGGTCTCTTTACTTAACTCCTGGCGTATACCACATAAAGAACACTTCAGATCTGCTTCCTCGACATATGCAAAATCGCGCAACTGCTTTCTTGCTTCTAAGGCATCTTGTGCTTTATTGCGTGCTGTAGCAGTGGTGTCATCTTCAACTACTGCCCAATAGACTTCGAGTAGATTGTCTGTCTGTCGTCTCCACAATTGATCACTAACAGAAGAGAAAAACTCTTTTTTTACTTTTTTCTCTATCTTTTGCCAACAGCTTTGAACAGACTTTTCAACAGCCTCTGCTATTTTTACTGAATCATTTTTTGGAAGAGACATAATGAAGTGATTTGG
>JAEUQL010000792.1 GCA_016789295.1 Blastocatellia bacterium
TTCGTTCAGCTATGGTTGGAGCACTGTGGCGCGAAGATGGTAGACTAAGTTGCTACAAAAGTATTTCTACTTTCGTAGCAACGAAAATAAGGGATCTTTTAGAGCGTCTTCATTCCTGGTTTCCAGTTGACTGGGCAGAGACCACCCGTTTGAAGAGCCTGAATCACACGTATAGCCTCATCTACCGAACGGCCTACATTGAGTGAATTGACAGCAGCGTACTGAAGTACTCCATCTGGATCAATTATAAAAAGACCTCTGAGAGCAATACCTTTGTCTTCAAGCAGAACTCCGTAATCACGACTGACTGTCTTGGTGATGTCGGAAGCTAGCGGGAAGTTGAGGCCAGCAATGCCACCTTGATCTGTAGATGTCTTTATCCAGGCACGGTGGCTGAATACAGAATCTGTAGAAACACCAATCACTTCACAGCCGAGTTCCTTGAACTCTTGAATTCTTTCGCTAAAACCAAGAAGTTCTGTCGGACATACAAATGTAAAATCGAGTGGATAGAAGACCAGAGCTACCCATTTCCCTTTATAGTCGCTTAGCTTAACATTTTCAGCCAATGTATCCAGGTTCTTTGTGCTAGGCATATCGAACTCTGGAGCTTTGTGAAGAACTTGAGCCATTATCTTTCCTCCATAAATCAAAGATTTGAGTTAGTGATACAGAGTTTTTGGAAGAGAGAATGGTAATCGTGGGTCGAGCGCATAGCAAGTAGATCAGGCAGACTCGATACTAGTCCTGCTTGACTGTTGCACAGATGCACACATTTTTTGAAAAATACCTAGCACTCTCTGCTTTTTCTTTGGCTTTTTCTTTGGCTTTCTCATTAAACTTTTTCTAGTTTTTTGAAAATATTTTCCTCTATTGGTGCAAGTGGCGCAAAAATTACAGCCGAAGAGTGATAAACCGAAAATTGTCGATCAATTCCTCAATGCTTCTTGTCTTAACTGTTCTACTACTGTCATAAACTCATTCTGATCGCGTACTTCAAAAAAGATCTTTTGACCGTTCTTGAATCGAAGATAGAGAGAAGGCTGGCCTATTCCAAGAGCTAAAGGAAGACATTTCCATAGACGCGCCGAAAGCCAAACATCAGCAAACTTAGCTTTAGATATCTCTTCAATCTGATCTAATCCAAAAGAAGTAGACCTGTAGAAGAGATATTTCACTACTATCCGATCTCGCAGAATTATTAACTTGCGAGGCACTAGACTCAAGCAAAGAAATAGCAGGAAAGCCAAGCCTGTTCCCATAATTGTATAAGCAGCCAGTTGTATCCAATAGACATCAATACCTTCTAAAAAGTAGTGGTTGATAAGCTGGCAAAGATAGAATAGAAATCGTCCAATTATAGCTAAGGTGAAAATAAAGATTGAGGCAAGTATCAATGTTAGTAGAGGTGGTACCTTAAAACGTGCCATGTATCGCAAGTCTATCAGAGCCAGAGGTTGCAACAGAGCTTGGCGTACACCTATGACTACTAGCCCTAGCATAAGCAGACAAAATGATAGGAGCAGTGTTTGAGGAATAGGGTGTATATAGTTGATCAATAAAGTTTCTCGGTTTGGAGAAAGATTCTGTTGGACAAATTCTTCAATATCAGATCTTTTAAAAGACTGAAATACTGAAACAATGTCTGGAAAGTCTTGCCAGACTTTAGAGTCATAGAAATGGCCACTTACCCACTTCTCTAGATCTTTGGCAGTGCTGTTTGTTACAAGCAAGCGTTTTATAACAGTCTCTCTTTCTGATTGAAACTCTGCATCGGTCAATCTACCGCTCTTCAGTCGCTCGATCTCCTCTTCTATAACAGCACGTGCGTAGTCTAGTTCATTTCTGTTCAACCCTCCTTGAATAGCCAAGACTGCACCT
>JAEUQL010000793.1 GCA_016789295.1 Blastocatellia bacterium
TTTTGTACAAGCAAAAGAGGTCATTAGTAGACTAATAGATAGAATTAAATAGAGTGATCTCAAAGTAGCTTCCCCTCCATATATAAAGATTTTGAGTATATATTAACTACTCATCATCGGGTATATCAAATATTATAGTCTCACCATCGCTCTCTGTAGTGAAGCGCAGCATTACATAGGTCAAGTCATCGTGCTGTGGAGCTTCACCAACAAAATTTTCTATCTCTCTGTAAAGCCGTTTTGATATCTCGTTTAGTTCAAGGTTTTGGTTCTCTTTAATTATCTTTATTAATCTATCTTCACCAAACTCCTCTTCATTTATATTTGTAGCCTCCGTAACTCCATCTGTGTAAAGGCAAAGGATGTCACCCTCTGCAAGATATGTCTGTTCTAACTCATATTCTGCACGTTCAAACATACCAAGGCAGAAACCACCTTTTTGCAACCTCTCGATTCGACCGTTCTTTCTGATAAGAATAGGAGCATTATGGCCTGCATTTATTGATGTGAAGCAGCGTGAATTACGATCAAGTAATCCGTAAAAGAAGGTAATGTAGCTGTAAGAAGTAGTACTGCGACAGATCACTTTATTGATCCGGCGAATTGCATTTTCTAGCTCTTCGTGCTCTATAGTTGCACGAAAAGTTGCCTGCAAAGTTGAAACTAGAAGAGCTGCAGGAATACCTTTGCCAGAAACATCGGCTATGACAAAACCTATAGTGTCTTGACCTGTGATAACAAAATCATAATAGTCTCCTCCAACTGTATGACACGGAATATTTACCCCAACAATTTCTAACCCTTCAATTACTGGTGGATCTTGCGGAAGTATACGCTTCTGTATGGAAGCAGCTACTTCTAACTCTTGCTCAATACGCTGACGTTCTATATGAGCTTGAAGAAACTTTGCGTGCTCTACTTTGATTGCAGCTACTGACGCTATAGTAGTCATAACCAGCAGATCGTCTTCATTAAACCTGGTCTCATATGGATTATCAACATAGATCATTCCTAGCACTTGCTCGTGTAGAGCAAGAGGAACAGCCATACACGAGCGCATACCAGAAAGAACTATAGACTGTGCTCCAGCAAATCTATCATCTCTCAGAGCATCAGAAGTCAATACAGACTTCTGGTGCATTACCATATCTGATATATGACGGCTGATAGAAACTTCAGGTGTAGTACCTGCTGTTGGTGGAACTCTGTAACGGGCTACTTTACAAACAAGTTCATTCTTTTCATCTGTCAGAAGTAGAAAGCCACGCTCTGCAGGAATATTTTCAAAGACTGTGTCGAGTATATTTTCCAGCAACTTATCAAGAGACCAGTCTGACAACATTAGACCAACTTTACTAACTAGTGGTAGAAGATCTCGTTTCTGTGCGTGACGTATAAAATCATTTGCAACTTGTTTTTGTAATTCTTTATCTGAAAGAGATTGAGTAGCTTGTTTGTAAGGAACAAGAACGCGAGACATTCTAGAGCCTGGCTCTAAAGCAATAGTAGCTTCTGGGTTGGAGCTAGAAGTTGTATCGTTGTAGAAGACAACACTTGTCCTGCCACTCTGAGCACTCAAACTTTCATTTGTTTCTTGATTTTCTAATCTGTAAAGAAGTTCTGTTTCACCTATTCTGATGCAGTCACCTGGTCTAAGGCTAATCTCACCTACAACCCGATTCTCATTAAGATAAGTTCCGTTCTGACTTCCAAGATCAGTCAACCAGACACCATCCACTCGAAGCTCTAAAACGGCATGAATTCGCGAAGCAAAAGAGTCAGTAATATTTACATCAGCGCGGCTGGAACGTCCCACAGTCTGTTTTGGCTTGTCCAAATAGACTGTACGAGGAGCTTGT
>JAEUQL010000794.1 GCA_016789295.1 Blastocatellia bacterium
ATTAACCATAAGTATTTCAAACTGTTGCATTCTTGCGACGGCTATTCTTATTCTTACTTAGCTCAAAACAAGACTGCAATTCCTCCCACGCCTAAAGCCGTGGGAGGAATTGCGGGAGATCTGTGAAGATATTACCTGTAAAGTAGACGTAGGAAAGTCTACTTCTTCATACACAATGATGTTGGCTGAAATTGGACTGCCTCCAGGAGTCGAAGTCGATAAAGAAAGCATAAAAAGAGATGATGGAGCTTATGGTATAAGCTCTTATGAGATACTGCCTGACCGACTAATAGTCTATTTCTGGGCATATAAGAATGCTACAACCTTTAAGTTTAAGTTTCGACCTAAATATAAGATGAAAGCAAAGTCTGCCTCTTCACAAGTCTATAACTATTACAACCCAGAAGAGAGTGCTACTGTAGCTCCTTCGCTATTTGTTATCAAATAGTCTGAAAAATAGTTCAAATTAGATAGAGCTATGAAACTATTTTCGTAAAGTAGAAGTCTTGGAAAGTAAAATCTGTTTTACAAAACTTAGTACTTTTACACAGATTTAGAAGGATCTAACTTCTGAAAGAAAAATATTTCATTCTTGTTTAAAGATTCTCATGAAAATAGATTGCAGATTGAGGTAAAATTCGTTCTAGTTTGAAAATCTTCTTTATTAGATAAGGTATTAACTAGTAATGAACAGATTTCAATGGAATAAATTTAACTTCCATTCATTTTTTGCTCTCGATCTTTACTGCACAATAGATTTTTGAATGGAGAAAGGAATTACTTATGCCTCCAAGAGTAGGGAACAGCTATGCTGAACTTTTAACCACAATGCAACAGATGTTAGCAGGGCTTTCTTCAGTACCAACCGATTCCAAACAGGTTTTTTACGCAGAGCAGATACAAGAAATGCTTGAAGCACTCAAACAACTCGACAAAGAACAAGAAAATCTTAAAGCTAGAATGCAGATTGTATCCAAAAACTTTCAAGATAATACTCAAAAATCGAGAGAGTTGGTGGCTAGAGCTATCTCTTATCTTGAATCAGAATATGGAAAGACCAGTCCAGAGCTTCAAAAGTATGGTATATCGAAGAGAAAGACTGCTGGAGCAAAACCATCGAAGACAAAACCCGATGCTAAAACACCAAACTAATCGATAATCGATACTAGATAATTGATTATCTACCTAAGATTATTAAATATCTGAGCTAGATAATCGATTATCTTAACCAAATAATTGATTATTTTGGCTAATTTACTAAATATCTTTTATTAAAAACAGGTCATCATCAATAAATAATTTATAAAAAAACAAAGAAGACCGATTTTCTCTTCAAGAAGATCGAATATAAAGACCAAAAATTGGATCATCTCGCCTACAAAATCGATATACCACGTCTATTAAGAAATTAGCTTTTAGAAGCTACCTGATCTCTTACCTGCAACCTGGAAGGATTTCCCAAGAAGATCCATAAAAGAGGCTTTTTCTTGTAGAGAGGCTCAAAGCTCTGGCAGAAAGTCTTCTAGACTTCAATGATGTTTCTGAACTTAAACGTTGGCTCTCTCAGAATTAACAGCAGAGACCGTAGGATTAGCAGAAAAGAAGCAAGTTAAACTTCAGAACCAAAGTTGATCAATCTTCCCTATTTGATAGAACGTTCATAGATTTTGATACAAGAGAGGTTGCAAAAAGAGAAACCTTGAAGCTATTTCTTGCTTCTCTGATAGTCAAACTCACAAACTTCTATCTTTTTACTACTTGCTTCCAGAGATCAGATAGATAACTGATTAATAAAGGTGCAACACTGAACTCTGGAAGCAAGTAGTAAAAAGATAGAAGTTTGTGAGTTTGAC